>JAIERD010000615.1 GCA_019747155.1 Pseudomonadaceae bacterium | reverse complement strand
GGGTCGAAGTGGTGGTTACGCGAGCTGACGTAGACGTTGTTGATGTCCAGCAGTAACTCACAACCGCTCAACTCGCTGAGCCGGGCGAGGAACTGCCATTCATTGAATTCGTCGCTGGCGGTGCGCAGGTAACTGGAGACGTTTTCCAGCACCAGCGGCCGCTCCAGTACGTCCTGCACTTGGCGCACGCGGGCGGCCACATGCTGCAGACTCTCTTCGGTATAGGGCAGCGGCAACAGGTCGTGCAGCTGATGGGCGTTGCCACGGCTCCAGCACAGGTGATCGGAGATCCAGGCCGGTTGTACCCGCGCCGCCAGTTGTTTGAGCCGTTGCAGGTAGTCCATGTCCAAGGCGTGCGGGCCGCCGATCGACAGTGACACGCCGTGCATGACCAGCGGGTAGTGCTCGCCGATCGCGTCGAGGTAGTACAACGCCTTGCCGCCATCGACCAGGTAATTTTCCGAGAGGATTTCGAACCAGTCCACGGCTGGGCGCTCGGCCAAAATCTCGTCGTAGTAGTGGTTGCGCAAGCCCAAGCCATAGCCAAGACCCGTAACAGTGGCTGACATGCAAAACTCCTGGGTAAATTGCCGATGGCCCGCGTGGGCCATCAGCAGCAAACTTAACGGGCAGCGGTGTTACTCACCAACAGTGCCGCCAGCGGTTTTGCAGTCAGTGACGCTCATCGTTTTCCAGCCCTGACCCTTGCACTCACCATGGCCTTTGCAGGCATTTTTGGCAGTTTTGCAATCGTTCTGCCCTTTGCAGCCGTTAATGCCGTAGCAATGCACTTGTGCCTCTTCTGCCATTACCTGGGTCGACAAACTGGCGAATAAACCGGCGGCGGCCAGGGCCAAGGCGGCGCCAGTCATGCTTACAGTGGTTTTGTTGTTCATGGGATATCCTCAAAGCTGTCTTAGGGAAGCCGGCTTGAACGAAATATTCAGCTGCCGACACCTCAGTAGAGCGCTCTCGCCGACCGGCGTTACAGCGCCCGGCAAAAAACCTTTTCATAAGGCCAAAAGCAGCATAGTCGGTAGGAGTAGCCTCAAGTGCAGGGCATGCCGCGTACGGTCTGGGTTCTCGGCCTGATCAGCCTGTTTATGGATATCTCCTCGGAGCTGGTGCACGGCCTGCTGCCGGTGCTGCTGGTCGGCCAGCTGGGCGCCAGCATGCTCAGCCTGGGCCTGATCGAAGGCGCTGCCGAAGCCACGGCGCTGATCGTGAAAGTCTTCTCAGGCACCCTCAGCGACTATTTCGGTAAGCGCAAAGGCCTGTTGCTGCTCGGTTACGGCCTCGGCGCCCTGAGCAAACCACTGTTCCCCTTGGCGGGCTCGGCCCAGGCCATTCTCAGCGCGCGGCTGCTCGACCGGGTCGGCAAAGGCATTCGCGGCGCGCCACGGGATGCGCTGGTGGCCGACGTGACGCCGCCTGCATTGCGCGGGGCGGCCTTTGGCTTGCGCCAGTCGCTGGACAGCGTCGGCGCCTTTGTCGGCCCGCTGCTGGCGGTTGGGCTGATGCTGCTGTTCAGCGACAACATTCAGACGGTGATGTGGTTTGCCGTGTTGCCGGCCTTGATCGCCGTGGCGCTGATTGTGTTTGGCGTGCATGAGCCGGATAAAGCGGCCGGGCATAGCCGCCTGCGCTCGCCGATCAGCCGCGCCAGTCTGCGCAGCTTCCCGCAGGCGTTTTGGAAGGTGACGCTGATTGGCGCGGTGTTCACCCTGGCGCGCTTCAGCGAGGCCTTCTTGGTAATACGTGCGCAGCAGGCGGGCATGGCCGTCACTTGGCTGCCCTTGGTGATGGTGTTGCTGGCGTTGTTCTACCTGCTCTCGGCCTATCCGGTGGGCAAGTATTCGGATCGGGTCGGACGTAACGGTTTACTGGCCTGCGGTTTGCTGTTGCTGATCCTCGCCGACCTGGCGCTGGCGGTGCAGGGTTCGCTGCTCTGGGTGCTGCTTGGCGTGGCGCTGTGGGGGCTGCACCTGGGTTTCAGCCAGGGCATTCTGGCTGCCATGGTCGCCGATAGCGCGCCCGCCGAGCTGCGCGGCACCGCCTTTGGCGTATTCAATCTGCTCAGCGGCGTGGCCATGCTGCTGGCCAGTGGTTTGGCCGGCTGGCTGTGGCAAAGCTTTGGTGCGGCCAGCTGTTTCTACGCCGGCGCCGGGTTTGCCGGGCTGGCCTGGTGCCTGCTGGTTGCCGCCAGACAGCGCTAGCAGGGCGCTTATCGGCGGCACAAATAGGGTAACAATTGCCGGGCAGATGCAGGCTGGCAAACAAATACAAATGCCTGACCAAGCCCTATGCTGAGCAGCTACCCGCCCGATCAAACCGCCCGGTTGCAACACCGGGCTAAGCGCAGACGCCCAGCCCCTGGAGACAGCTCGATGAACCTGACCATCAACGGCAAGCAGCTACAGGTCGATGTCGAACCGGACATGCCGCTGCTCTGGGTGCTGCGCGATGAGCTGGGCCTGACCGGCACCAAGTTTGGCTGCGGCATCGCCCACTGCGGCGCCTGTACCGTGCATATCGCCGGTACGGCAGCGCGCTCCTGCTCGATCCCGGTAAGCAGCGTCTGGGGCCCGGTGACCACCATCGAAGGCCTCGGCAACCCGGAGCAGCTGCACCTGATCCAGCAGATTTGGATCGAGCAGCAAGTGGCCCAATGCGGTTACTGCCAGCCCGGACAAATCATGGCGGCCGCCAGTTTGCTCGGGCAAAACCCGGCGCCCAGCGATGCCGAGATTGATGCCGCGATGAGCAACCTGTGCCGCTGCGGCACCTACCCGCGCATCCGCACTGCCGTGCATGCGGCGGCCAAAGCGCTGCAGGAGGTCTGAACATGGCAACTGCAGGCACCATTACCCGCCGCGCCTTTTTGCTCGGTTCGGTCGCCGTCGCCGGTGGCGTGGCCTTTGGCGTGTACCAGTACCGCCAGCCCTACCCCAACCCGCTGGGCGCGAGCATCGGGGCGAGCGTGCTCAATCCCTACCTGATCATCGACCAGCGCGGCGTGACCATCATCACCCCGCGCGCCGAGATGGGTCAGGGCGTGCACAGCACTTTGGCCGCACTGGTGGCCGAAGAGCTGGATGTGCGCTGGGAAGACGTTCGCGCCGAACACGGTCCAGCCAGTTCGGCGTATTTCAACCAGGCGGTGATCGCCGGCACGGCACCGTTTGCCGCCTTCGACACCAGCACTGCCGCACGCTTTACCCGCGACGCCCTGGGCGTAGCCAGCAAGTTTCTCGGCGTGCAGATTACCGGCGGCTCCAGCAGCGTTGCCGATGCTTTCGACAAGATGCGTATGGCCGGCGCGGCCGCCCGCGTGGTGCTGATCGAAGCCGCCGCACGGCGTTGGGGAGTGCCCGCCAGCAGCCTGCAAACGCGCGATGGGCAAGTTATCAACCCGGCTAACGACGCGCAGTTCAGCTACTCCGAGCTGGCTGTCGAAGCCGCCAGCATTACGCCGCCGAGCGAGCCAACACTTAAAGACCGCAGCCAGTGGCGCTACCTGGGCAAGTCGATGCCGCGCCTCGACATGCCCGCCAAGTGCACCGGCACCGCCCAGTTCGGCATCGACGTGCGCCTGCCCGACATGCTCTACGCCACGGTGCGCGCCAACCCACGTCTGGGCGGCGTGCTGAACAGCTTCGACGCCAGCGAGGCCAAACAAGCCAAAGGCGTCAAGCAGGTGATAGATCTGGGCGGCGCCGTCGCGGTAGTCGCCGACAATACCTGGCGGGCCTTCCAGGCTGCCGCCAAGATCAAGTTCGACTGGGGCCCAGCGCCTTACCCGGCCAACAACGAGGCAATCTTTAGCGCCATCGCCGCCGCCTTCACCGGCCCGGTCGATGATGTGCCGGTGGATCACGGCGATGTCAGCCTGGCACTGGCCGACACCCAGCAGGTGGTGCGCGCCGAATACCAGGCGCCCTTTCTCGCCCACAGCACCATGGAGCCGATGAACGCAGTGGCGCAGCTACACAACGGCCAGCTGGAGATCTGGGCCGGCCATCAGGCGCCGACCATCATCCGTCAGCAGGCCGCCGAACTGGCCGGTTTGCCCGTCGAGCAGGTGCATCTGCATGTGCAGTTTCTCGGTGGCGGTTTTGGCCGCCGGCTGGAGAGCGACTACATCCTGCAAGCGGTGCAGCTGGCCATGGTCCTGCCCGGCAGCCCGATCAAACTGACCTGGACCCGCACCGAAGACATCCAGCACGACATGTATCGCCCCGCCGCCATCGCCCGCTGTCAGGGCGTGATGGGCAGCGATGGAGTGCCGCTGGTGGTGCAGATGGATATCGCCAGCCCCTCGGTCGGCCGCTCATTCGCCGCCCGGGTCGGCATGCCGGCGGTGGGCCCGGACCGCGCCATCACCGAGGGTTCGGCCGGCCAGCCGTATAGCATTGCCAACTACCGGGTGAGCGGCTATGACCCGGCTCTAAAACTGCCGGTGGGCAACTGGCGCTCGGTCGGCGCCTCGTTCAACAGCTTCTTCCACGAGAGTTTTCTCGATGAGCTGGCCGTGGCCGGCGGCGTTGATCCGCTGGTCATGCGCCTGCAAATGACCGCCGATTTCCCGGTGGCGCAACAGGTGCTGAAAACCGTAGCGGAAATGGCCAATTGGCAACAACCGCTGCCGGCCGGGCGCGCCCGTGGCCTGGCCCTGTGCCTGTCGTTTGGCACCACCGTGGCGCAAGTGATCGAAGTCAGTCAGACCGCTGCTGGCGTGCGCATCGACAAGGTCTATTGCGCTGCCGATGTGGGCGTCGCCCTCGACCCGCAGAACCTCGAAGCGCAAATGACTTCAGCAATCATCTACGGCCTGACCGCCGCGATCATGGGCGAAATCAGCTTTGCCGACGGCGCCGTGGTGCAGTCCAACTTCCACGACTACGACGCCTTGCGCATGCGCCAGGTACCGCCAATCGAGGTGCGAATCCTGGAGAATGGACCCACCCTCAGCGGCGCCGGCGAACCCGGCACACCGCCGTCCTTGCCGGCGCTGGCCAACGCCATCCACGCTCTCACCGGCCAGCGGCTGCGCAGCCTGCCGCTGAACAAACAGGTGAAATTCGCCTAACAGGCTGTTGAAAAACTACTACGCTCGCCTATGCGGCGTTGAAACCAGCCTCAAAATGCTCATGTACTACTCGTACACTGCGCTTTTTCGGCTGATTTCGCCTTGCCTAGCCATCGCTCGCTACATATTTCAACGACCTGCTAAGCGCCGCGGGTCGATAGGGCCAGCGGCGCTTAGCGGTTATCCTAGGCCGACATATTCTATCCGTACCGACTGATGCTGCTGATCTCCAACAACGTGCACCTGCCCGACAGTGAAATCGAACTGAGCGCGATTCGCGCCCAGGGCGCCGGTGGGCAGAACGTCAACAAGGTCTCCAGCGCCGTGCACCTGCGCTTCGACATTAACGCCTCATCCTTGCCGCCCTTCTACAAGGAACGCCTGCTGGCCCTGCGCGACAGTCGCATCACCGAAAGCGGCGTGATCATCATCAAGGCCCAGCAATACCGCACCCAGGAACAGAATCGCGGCGATGCCCTGGAGCGGCTGAAAGAGCTGATTCTGGCGGCGATCAAGGTGGAAAAAGCCCGGCGGCCAACCAAACCGACCCTCGGCTCGAAGAAGCGCCGGCTGGAAGGCAAAACCCAGCGCGGCTCGATCAAGGCCGGGCGTGGCAAGGTCGATTATTGAGTCACCACAGCCGCTCATGAACAGCCATTAACCGCTGCTCAGACGCTGATGGCATTGGTGAAGGTCAGGCGATTGCCAAAGGGATCGACAATGCTCATGTCCTGACTACCCCAAGGCGTCTGCTCAATGCTGGGACAGGCATTTTTGTAGCGCTTGGCGACCAACGTGTCGCGAAACACCTCAAGCTCATCGGTCTCGATTCTCATTGCCGCGCCGGGGCTGCAATCACCGTAATGCTCCGACAGATGCAACACGCAGCCATCCTTGGACACCTGCATATACAGCGGCATACCTGCGGCAAAGCGGTGCTCGAAATCGAGGCTGAAGCCTAAAAAGTCGAGATAAAACTCTTTGGCTTTGGCTTCATCGAAGATTCGTAAAATTGGCACGGTTTGTCCAAAACTCATTCATCGTCCCTCACTCAATCGATACCCACGCCGGCATCAGCCAGCGACATGCACAGCATTGCTCGCCATACGCCGTGCGCTCTGGCGGCGACTGGCCCGTTTGCGCAGCCAGATGACGATGCCCGTCAGCGACAGCACGCCAATCAGTACGCCCAGCAGCGACACCAGAACGCGTCCGGGCACACCGAGAATGCGCCCGGAATGCAGGGGAAATTGCGCCTGCATAAAGAGGTCGCCGGCACTGCCTTCTCCCGGAATGCTGGCCGGCAGTAGCGTGCCGTCCTCGGCATTGATGTACAGCCAGGGATTGCCCAGGCCGCCATCACCGTGATCAGCGCCCGGCGCGAAGAAGCCCACGCCATACAGGCCGAACTCGGCGGAGTAGAACAGGCCGCCGGCGGGGGCCGTGATGCCACGGCGCTGCGCTTCAGCCATGGCCAAAGCCAGCGCCTCGGCGCGGTCGATCTGCGGCGCCGGGGCTTGCGCCAGGCTCAGCGGCGCGCGCAACTCAAAGGGGCTCGGGGTCAGGGGTGAAAACAGGCTGACCAGCGGGCGCATCACCTGGAACGGCAGGTTCATCGACACCGAGGTCACGGCCATCATCAGCAGTAGCGCCCAAATCCATACGCCACCCGAGCGGTGCAGGTCGAAGTTGAGCTTGTAGCCGCCCTGACGCCAGCGAAAGGCCAACGACTTGCGCCAGCTGCGCCAGGACGGGAAGGCCAGCCACAGGGCTATCGCGCTGTCGATCATCCACACCACTGAGACGATGCCGAGCAGCAACACCCCCAGCTCCAGGCCGAAGCCATCCGGCAGGTGCAGGCTGTAATGCAGCTTGTAGAGAAACGGCATGATGCTCTGCGTACTCAGAGACATCTCACCCCACAAGCGCTGGCCGAGCACCGCACCGCTGGCCGGGTCGAGCGCCATCTGATCAAAGCCCAACTCCGGCAGCACAGCATTGGCATCCGGACGCGGATCTACACGAACCCCCAGACTGTGTCCGGGCTCCACGTACAGCGGCAAGTAGCTGATACGCAAACGCGGATCGGCGGCCTCTAGCTGATCTGCCAACGCCATAGGTGTTTGCGCCTGCTCGGTCAGCGGGGCGAAGAACAAATGTGGATTGAGCCACTCGTCAATCTCGTGGTCCCAGGCGATCAGTGCGCCAGTGAGTCCGGAGATCAACAAAAAGACCGCGATAAACAGGCCAAACCAGCGGTGCAAAACAACCAACGGCGCACGCATCGGCAGCCCTCTTCATTCAGTAAAACAACAACGCGGCCCACTCCATAGAGGAGGGGCCGCGACAACTAACGGCAATCAGTATTTCCAGCTGACACTCGCGCTGGCGTTACGCGGCGCACCGTAATAGGCCTGATCCCAGTACAGGCTGGTCAGGTACTTCTCATCGGTAAGGTTGTTCAGGTTGGCGGCCACGCTCCAGTTCGGGTCGATGTCATAACTGGCCATCAAATTAAGCAACGCGTAGCTGTCTTGCTGGGCCACGTCGTTATGCGCTTCGCTCTGCCAGTTGACGCTAGCGCCGACCTTGAGCTGCTGCAGCTGTGGAATGCGGTAGGTGGTGCTGCTGCGCAGCAGGTGCTTGGGCGCATAGGGACGCTTGTGCTGGCCCTGGCTGTCGGTGATATCGACAAAGGTATAGCCGGCACTGGCTTGCAGGCCCGGCAGCAGCTCGCCGGATAGCTCCATCTCCCAGCCCTGGCTTTTGATGCCTTGCAAGGCGCGGTAGTAGGTGGTGCTACCGCTCATGCCAGCCACTTCCGGCAGGTTGTCCTGCTTGGTCTCGAACATCGCCACACTGGCATCGAGGCGCTCATCGAACAGCGTGGCCTTAATGCCGACTTCGTAGTTTTCCCCTTCCAGCGCTTCCAGGCGATTACCACTTTCGTCCTGCTTGGTTTGCGGGTTGAAAATCTCGGTGTAGCTGGCATATACCGAGTAGTCCTCATTGAGGTCGTAGACTAGGCCGGCGTAGGGCACCACTTTGCCGTTGTATGCGGTGGACTTGCTCTCGCCGTAGTTCTCACCCTCGCTTTCGACGTTCATCACCCGCGCGCCAGTAATCAGCTTAAGGCTGTCGGCCAGGCTGAAACGCGCCACGCTGTAGGCGCTCTTTTGCCGGTCGGTAAAGCTGGCATGGCCTTCGCTGGCATCGTAGCTCGGCATCGGGTAGTTACCGGTCCAGTCTTGCAGGGGTGGCAACGCAGTGCCGATGCCCTGGCCGTAATAGGACTGGTCTTTTTGCACGGATTTCGACCAACTGCCGCCGAGCACCAGTTCATGCTCGCGACCGGCCAGGCTGAATGGGCCCGTGGCGTAGAGGTCGGCGACATTCTGGGTGTTCTTGCCATGGTATAGCGATGGGTAGCTGTACAGCCCCAGGCCGGTGTCCTGCTCCGGAGTGCCATACATGTAGAACAGATTGCCGTCGCTTTTCTGCTGCACGTGGGTCAGCGACGCCTTGACCTGCCAACCGCCACCCAGCTCCTGAGCCAGTTCGGCAAAGGTGCGCTGCTCCTGATTATTCCAGTAGGACCAGTCGGACGAGGTGCTGGTGGAGCGCGAGTAGTCGGTTGCCACCCCATTGCTATAAGCCAGCGGCATCGCACCCCACATCGGGCTGTTGGCGTCGGTTTTTTGCAGGCTATGACCGAGGGTGAACAGGGTGCTGTCCGTTAGGTCCGTTTCCAGCACGCCGAGGAACACATTCTTCTCCCGCCCATAGCGATCGAGGTAGGAGTTCTTGTCCTCGTTGGCGTACACCACCCGGCCACGCACGTTGCCGGACTCGGTCAGGGCACCGGAAACATCGGTATCGATACGGCGCATATCCCAGGAGCCTACCGTCAGGTCAGCCCGCGCCTGGGTGTCGGCGGTGGGTCGCTTGCGAATGAAGTTGATCGTCGCCGACGGGTTGCCGATGCCGGACATCAGCCCGTTGGCACCGCGCAGCACTTCAATCCGCTCGAACAATGCGGTATCGGCATCACCGGCCAGACTGTCGTTGGAGAACGGCAGACCGATGCCATCGTATTGGAAGTTGTTGATGTCGAAGCCACGGGCGCTGAAGTAGGTGCGATCGGTTTCGACCTGCTCGACGGTAACCCCGGTGGTGTTCTTCAAGGCTTCGGTCACGCTGGTGAGCTTGAAGTCATTGAGCTGGGCGCGGGTAATGGTGGACACCGATTGCGGGGTTTGTCGCGGGGTCAGGGTCAGCTTGGTGGCCGTGCTGGCGCTGGTCGCCTGGTAGCTGTCGGCCTCCTCCGCGCTGCTCAGGTTGTCCTGTACCAGGGTCGGTTGCAGCACCTGAACCTCAGCGACTGCACTGTCCTCGGCCTGTGCCGCCCCAATTGCCGCAAACACCACTGCCGATGCTATTGCCCCGGCCATTCCGCTCTTGTACTTCTGCACCTGCGTCCCCTGAATAACACTTCATTCAATGCCCCTCCTGAGTCTTGTCACCCAGTCGAGGCCAGCATTCGTGACATGGCTTTAAAGGCCCTTCACTTAATGCGAAGTATTATCAGTTACATCAAGCCATGAAATCAACGCTAATGATATTTATTATCATCTGCTGCCGGGAACGCCAACAGTCTGTCTCGACAGCAACGCCGACAACGCCGGCTGCCCTGCTCGCGGCGCGATGCGCAGACGATAGGTCGCGCCATCGGTTGGCGGGTTGTACCAGCGGGCCTCGTAGTCATTCTGGCCGAGCCAGCGCACGGCCAGATCGAAGCCCTGATCATCGTCCAGCCGCCCATCCCGGCTGAATGGCTGCCATTGTCCCTGCTGCAGCGTTTCGATCTGCAACAGCGGTTGCTCAAAGGCCATGGCCGCCGGCGCCTGGTCTTGCCACTGCAGACGCCAGTAGGGCTCCTCCTCGCCACTGATCAGTTGCGGCGGCTGCAGTAATTGACGCGGTTGCGCCTCGGTCTGGGCCGTCGGCCAGAACTCGCCCAACTGCAGGTCGAAATCCCGGCTGACGGGCAGGTCGGCGAAGTTGCCGCGCGCCAGCATCTCACCGAGCAGCCGGCCGCTGTGGGCCGCCAGAAACGGCGCAGTCTGCGGGCCATAGAGGGTGTGCCCGCCTTCGTAATACTGCAGGGCGTATTCACTCGGGGTGGTGACGTAGCCGGTGTAGCCGTTGGCCACGCTACTGACCACTAGCGGCGCCGCAGGTCGCCCGGCGTCGGCCAGGGTTTGTTGCAGTTGCTTGGCGATCAGCTGGCCGCTCATCACTGTCACTTCGAACGGCAGCATGGCCCAGTAGCTGTTATCGATCTGCAGGGTCTGGATCAGCAGGCGATGGGGGAACTCTGCCGGCGGCAGAATCAGCGGCTGCAACCAGCTAGTGCCGAGCCAGTGCTTGGCGCCTTGGCAGTCATCGGCAAACCAGGTTTTCGGCTGCCCCGGATGAATAAACGGCAGCCGCCAGATCACTGGCGACAGATGCTCGCTGGCCCCCGCCGCCAGCGCGGCCCCGACTGCCGGCTGACACAGGCTGATAGCGCCGATACTCGGCTGTTGCAGCACATCCACTTCACGCAGGGCGCTGTGCAGTTGCACCTCATCACGCAATTGACCATCCAATTGGCGGAACAAGGCGAAGGCCTGAGCGCCGATGTTACTGCCGACCCGGCGCGCCTCGGCATAACCGAGTTGGCCGGGTTTCTCGTTCGGCGCCACATCGCCATGGGTGGCCTCAAAGGCGCCGTGGATGGGTTTCTCCGCCAAGCCGTAGTGCTGCTGCACGCGCCAGGCTAGCTCGTTAGCGATATAGGCCCAGACATCGGCGTGATAGAAGCCAGTGTCCGAGCCGATGCCAGTGCCGTGGATCGAGAAGCTGGAAAACGCCCCACGCGGACGGTACTGGCCGTCGCTACCCTGCAGATCGATGCGCACCATTGTCAGGGTCGGGTTGATGGCCTGGAACACCCGCGCCGGGCTGGCGTCCTTGTCCGTTACCTCGAGATTGTTCAGATAGGGTTCGAGCGAACGGTTGCGCGTCTGCCCCCAAATCTCCGTCTGCCCGACCGCCAGTTTGGCCGGCCGTAGTTGGCCACGGACCTGCAGAATCGCGCCTTCGATGCGTTGGGCCAGGAAGTTGAACCAGCGTTGATCGAAACCGGCGGCGTTGCTGGCGTGCTTGTTGTAGAAGTCGCTGCCGAAGTACTGCCCCGGAGCAGCGTGGGTATGGTTGGCGGTCAGCACCAGGTTCTGCGGGGCGATTTCAGTGACCGCCGCCAAGCGCTGACTGAGGGCGGCATGCAGAATCTCCGAGCCAGCCAGCAAATCAGTTTGCACCAACACCAAAGGCTCGCCGCCCTTGGGCCGCAGGTAGAACACCCGCGCCTTCAGTCGGGTACGAAAGCCATCGCCATACTCGGCCCAGGTAGAAAACCCGGCCTTGGGCAAGCCCGGCGGCGGGGTGATATCCACCTCCACCACCGCGCCCAGCAAGGCTGCCGTCTGCTCTGCGAGCGGCTGCGGCGCCGCCCTGGCAAACTCATAGTGCTGGCTGGGAGACTGGCAGGCGCTCAGCAGCAGACTAAACAGGGCAACAAAGACGAGACGCATCGAGCAAACTCCCGAATCGTGGGGAGCGTCACCCTAGCGCAAAGATGGCACGTCAGTACAAGGTAAATCCGGCCAGTTTGCCGGCAAGAATGGCCATTCGTTATCGGGGGTTTAAGGCTGATGTGGTCTGCGTGGGAGGCAAACGCCGCAGACAATAGAGACTGCGGTGGACCTTGCTCTGGTTGTCGGCCAGGGTAATTTCTGCGCCCAGTTCGCGCAGCCGTTGATTGAGATCGCTGGCGTAGAGCTGCTGGATAAACTGCCGGTACTCGGGCGCCGCGGCGGCGGGCAACTGCGTGAACAGAAACTGATGCACAGCCGGCAAGGTAAATTGCCAGTCGGCGGCGGTGCAGGCAAAACCGGCCGCCGTTAACTCGTCGAGTAACCGCTGTTCAGCGCGCAGCACGCGCTGGCAGCAGTCCAAGAACAAGGCAATGTGTGTCGGATAAATAAACTTTGTCACAACATGGGCCATGTTCATGGTGATTGAAGGCACCTAGTGGAAAAGGCTGCGAACGAAAGATTGTCACGAAACGGTGCTGACGGCCGAAAAACGGCCCCCTGTGAAAAATAAAGCTTGTCACAATCATGACGACTTAAATTCATCATGGGGCGGTACAGTAATTTTGTATTCTTGGTCATACATACCGCCTTTGATTAGTTGGCGAACACCGCAACCCAAAGTGATCTGATCAATCTTGGCCACTACTGGCTTGTACCAATTTCCGCCATATTCGCGTGCTGTCCACAGCATGATTCGTTTTGCCTTAACCGATCGGCAAGCTATCAGCATTGCCGTGAGTAGGTTTGGTCGTAGCGTGGCCACCCCCTCTACAACCTCAATGAAATGCTCCCAATCATCTTGAGTTTTTAGCAGGCTTGCCCTCTCAACCATCGCATGCTCAGGACTTGAAACCAAGCACCAGTTGGGCACTTGACCATACCCAAAAGCTTCCAGGCCTGTCCCCGCAAGAGCTTTTCTAAGGTTCTGTGAGGTGGAAGATGTTACCTACATCAAGCTCGCCAGCCCCCGCCCCCCCCGAAAAGAGTTTTGTCGAGTCTAGATGCCTCCATCTGACGGATGGTCATAGAGGTCATCCACTTAGGATAAGACCTGGTCTGGTGACGGTAATATTTGAGTCTTGGAAATCGAAGGCGTAGTGCGCCAAGTTCTGCAGCCACAGCGCGGAGTACCCCGCGACAGCGATTGTCTTCGCAGATGGGCAATTGCACAGACTTGCCCACCTATTTGCATTCGACCTGACCAGTTGTTTGCATTAGTTCTGACCAGCACACAGCGCGCTTCGTGGCTATGATCGATAGAGAACGACCCATTGCTGAGGTTCGCAAGCGTCTACGAAAGCTGGAGCGATTCAGTGACCCCCATCTTCCTGTTTAGGCTCTAGAAGATTATAAATCCGCAGCATGTCTGATAGGCCTGAGTGACCGTAAGCTTGGGGCGAAAAAGCGGTCGGCTCGCTTTAGATACTGGCCTAAACCAATTTTTCCTTCTGGGGTGTCGTTGGCCAGAAGAGAAGCAGCCTCGACTACAAGGCAAGGCGCTTACCTACTTTCATGATGTGCCGAGAATAAGCGCCTGCTCATTGGAATACCGTCAGACCGCCTTTGACGGCGAGTCAGGGTTTTTAGTTTCGCGGAAAGGCAAAGAATACTGGGTTCCAGATCCAGCCTCAGCCTCAGCCTCAGCGTTCCCCCAACGATTATTCGCTAGTAGTAAGTTTGGCTCTGAAGAGGGCATAGACATTTAGAGGTTACCCCCCACTGTCTTTCTGGCTCTGATGGGCTGCCACTATGCGGCATAATCCGTTCCCATTTCAGCAGCTGGAGGAGGCTCTTTGCTACCGCGTTGTCGTGGTAGTTAAGCGAGCCAAATTACATATCTTACTTAAATTGTGGCCCTCAACATAAACGACGAGGGCCACAAATTTTAGGCTGTCGCTAGGGCTTCAGATATAATTTTCTTTCGTTTATAGCTGGGTGTATCCGGCAAGGCATCAACTCGATCAATTTTCACATCAATATTCATCTTCAACAAATTTTGCAGTTGCGTCACGAAAGCAGAAACGGCTGGAACTACTAAATCAGCGCTTGCTCCTGTATAAATAAATTTGAAGTCAGTAATGGTGGCGCACTGGATCAGCCTGAATGATGAAACATTTGGATTCGCGTTGAAACAGCTATCTAACGTATTTGTAACAATAGCAGTAGGCACATAATGGCCATCAAGTGTTTTCAGGCAGTCGTCTTTTCGCCCTTCGACTCGTTCAATTGTTCGCCCGTGTTGACCGCATTGGCACTGACTCAAATCATTTCCAGCAACCGAAACAATGTCTCCATGGTCATAGCGGATGAATGGCATGGTTTTGCACATAAAGTCAGTGCAGTACACAGTCGCTAGTGTAGAGTCGGCGGTTGTTGAAAAATCATTCAGCTCTACATGGGCAAAATCAAACTCTGGATGGTAATGTCGATAAGGGCACTCCAATGCAATAATACCAACTTCTTCCGATGAATACTCATCGAGCACTGGAGCATTGTACAGTGATGAGAAGTATTCGCGCTCATGCCGAGAGCTGGCCTCAGAGTTAGTGATAATGGCTTTAAGTCTTAGGTTGGTGATTCTTTGGGCGTAGGGCTCCAGTAATGGCAAGTAGCTCGGTAGTAAATTTAGAATTACGGGGCGAAGTCGCTCCATGTGTTGAACGAACTCCTCTACGCTCGCAATGTCATTCAGTGTAAATGTTGGGTGGTCACCGGCCATAGAGGAAATCCAGCTTCTAATATGATGGATATTATAAATCCACCGATCTGGACTGAACTCTTCTCCGGCCAATCGCTGAAACATACGATAATAAGTCAAAGAGTTAAATGACACTGCGTCCAGATCGCTTAATATTGGTAATGCAACACCGCTAGAGCCGGAGGTGCTAGACCAAAACATTCCAGAAGTATCCTTGGCAAGCTTCCTAGGAAGGAAATCTTTCGTTTGGATGTTTCTCAAAATGCTTTTGTTCAATACAGGAATGGACTCGAAGTCTGCGAGTGAACGAATGGCTCCTACTTCGTACCCGCTGGATTTATAGTATTCGTGATAGAACGGGATATTGGTAAAGGCATAGTCGACCACGCTGGCGAGGTGCGGCAGAGCGTAGTCTTTTTTCTGCGCGTCAATCCAGTAGCTTCTGGCAGCCAATGTTTGGCTCTCTTTTTGCCAAAGCTGATGAATGTGTTGCTGGATTTCTAGAGTGTCGTAGCAATCCTCTTGGAGTTCCATGCGCGAGTTCTTGTGGATGCTATCTAGCCCGAATGTAAATGATTGTGTGTCTAGCTTGATCAATTGAACCTCCTTGTGGCAAAAGAATAATTATTTTCAAAGCCCCATAAGTTCGGGCTCTAATATCTGCTCTTGTAAATTGGAGTGGCTGGTGACGTGCCATTCCAATCCCAATTGTCTAATTTCGCAAAGGAACGGGTCAGGAGGCAGCTCTTCCGGGTGGACCATGGTCCCAACGTCCCAGTCGCCACTAAGTACTAATAGGGCAGCAGCCATGGCAGGGATCGCAGTAGTAAATGCTGTTACGTGAGTACCGAGGTCGTCGTAACAGTCTTCATTGCTGCACAAGCTGTGTATGAAGATAGTCTCAGATTTCCCAGATTTAGTACCGCTGATCAGAGCGCCAACGCATGCGGTCCCTCGGTACTCAGTGACAAATGTTTCTGGGGTAGGCAAAATTTTCGCGAGAAAATCTAGCGGCGAAATACTCGATTTGCCAAGGTCTATTGGATCTAACGAAAGCAGACCGATTTTCTGCAATACGTCGAATGTGGATCGAAAACTGTCTCCTATACGCATCCAAAATTCGATTTTTGCCTCGGGTATGTTCATGGATAGCGAGTGAACTTCTTCGTGACCTACAGAGTACAACTTATGCTTTCCGATAATAGGGAAGTTGTACTCTATACTTCGAGAGAAGGGTGGTGATGAATGCCATGCACTATCCTTCCAGAAACCAGTGTCCTCACTCAGTTCCTTGAGGTTGATCGCCGCATTGAAGTTGGTTGCAAAAAATTGATTATGAGCCCCCGCATTGGCGCAAAGAATATCGATAGTTTCGATAGTATCCAGATAGTCTTTTCGGGCCTTGTTACAAAATACATTAATTACCCCTGGGACAAGTCCTATGGATAGAATCGCGGTCAATCCTTTTTGACGAAATTGCTCACGCAACGCTAGCTCATCTGAGTACCATGGCGGCGGCATATTGAAATGGTTGGATGTTTCGTATACCGCAGTGTCGATATAATGTGAGCCGACCTCCAGGCACGCTCGCATTACATTTATATGCGTATTCGGCGTGGCCACATTAACAACGATGCTTGGTTTTATTCTGTTGAGCACTTCTATTAGCGACTCGGCTTGCATAATGTCACAACAGTGACGCTTCACGCTCAGCCCATAGAGGCGCTGAATTTTTTCAGCGACCTCCAGTGTCGATCGATCTGAGCGGCCGATCAAGTGAATATTATATGTGCGTTCTTGGCGTTTTTTGGCAAAAGCTGCCGCTAACACTTTTCCAACGGTGCCCATTCCTAGAATGACAATATTAGGGCTGTTAATGCTCATGTTAAACTCCATTTTGTGAGCTAAATCGAACGTAGGCTGCCGCTAAATGAGGCGCTACACTTTATAAAATACGCAGAAACACCTATGGCGGTCGCAAGGAAGCCAATTTGCATGCCTATCCAAACCACAATTGGTGCAGTAGGGTAATAACTGATCAGCAACATCTGCGAGAAAAAGCCGAACACCCAAAATCCAATCAAATTTAATATCAATGGCCAGCTAGTAATTTCACACCCTCTGAGAATCCCAGTAATCAGCAGGAGAAAGGCGTCTACAAGAAGAAATGGGAATGAGAATGAAAGAAAATCATCCATGTACCCATATATTGGCTGGGTTATTTCTGTTGCTGGACCTAGAAACAAAGCATAAATTTGAAAACGCAAGGCATACATCACTACCAGCATCAGCGTAATGAAGCCAAACGATGTTGCAGTGACCTTGAGCAGAAATGCACGCAATGAGCGGCTTGTTGCAGTGCCGATGTTTGATGACACATGTATGGCGCAATATTCATTGAAGCCTAATATGAATACAACGATCACTTCATTGATCTGCAGTACTGCTATATGTGCTGCTAGAGGTTCTTCACTGTACCACCCCATCAGAAATACAGATGCGGATAGGAATGCAACCGTACTAATTATACTCAAGCCGATGGGGAGCCCGAGCTTCAGAACTTCATTGATATGCGGCATCAATGAAGTTCTGAAGCTCAGAATATCGCTTAAGGCATGAATTTTTGGGCTGTTGGTGTACATGTGCACGTACAGCAGGAGTACTCCAGCACCGACTAAAGACCCTATGAATGTACCAATACCTGCACCCAATAGTCCTAATTCAGGCGCACCAAATTTCCCATATATTAGGATGTAGTTGAGCGCAATATTGGTGACTAACTGGATCGTCGCGCCGATAACCACCAATTTCCCTTTGTCGTGGAAGGCCAGCATCTCCCAATAGTGAATGAACAGCAGATTCGGCAGAATCGACAGGCCCAATAAGACGAGATACTCTCGCGACTCATCTATCAGCCTCGGCGATTGCTGCAAGCTTAGGAGGATATCTGGACCCATCAGGAGTATGAGGAATGCAATGATCGCAAAGGCGGCTAGCAGGAAGTAGACCGCCAGTTTACTGCTGGCCATCTTCCGTCTGTCATCGGCGTCCATATACCGCCCATAGATTGGTCCGAAGCCAAACACGATACCTTCGCCCAGCATGAATAGGATCAAGTAAATCTGCATAGCCAGCCCACCGGAAGCCATACTGAAAACATCGTGCTGGCCCAGCATCACTGAGTCGATCAGTGGCATGAGCGCCACTGACATATTGGCGAGGCCGAGCGGAATAGCCCGCCTAAGAATTTCGTGTGCTTTGACATCCATACTCAATAATCCCTACCAACTGTGCCTGAGAAGGCGTTAACCGCATTCATTCGCCACTCCATTACTGGAGCAGTTTTCGAAATATGCTTGATATCACTCGCTGAAAAGAAACTGTTGGCCGACGCCAGCGCCTGTAGAGCGGATACTTTCAAGTAGGCTGTTCGCGGTGCATCTGGAAATGCCTGTTTGCGGCGCTGGCGAATCATGTCGGGCATAACTCCATTCATGGCTTTTCGCAGCGGCGCTTTTTCAATGCCTTGATGAATCTTCTCTTCGGAGGTCATTTTTAGCGCATGCATGACTAGTGCTTGATTCAAAAATGGCAGACGAACTTCAACCCCAGACGCCATTGAAAGCTTGTCCTCATGACTAATCATCGCTTGTAAATGGCCCTCCATCAGAATGTTCTGCAGAGATCCGAAGTTGGTCCAGCGAGGCTTCAAATTTTGTTCAATAATATTTCTTATTTCTTGCTGGGTAAGGCTGTGGTGAAGGCCCCTCTTATTTGAAATCCGCAGGAAATGATCAATCACCGCCCCGTCGTCAGCGGTCGCATAAAGTGATTGAAGATTATAGTGATGGTAATATCCACCCCAGAACTCATCAGCCCCCTGGCCGTTGAATGCCACCTTAAGCCCCAAACTCGCAATATGCTTGTAGATCAGGTACTGCGTAACATAAACCTGGTCGTGTAGAGGCTCTTCGAGGGCGCGCTGGACAGTCTCGAAGTGTTGCTCGATGTCTTCCCTGTCAATGTGCAGAACTTGGTGATTAATACCACCTAAATACTCAACCAGATACTCCGCGCAGCGGAGATCCTCATTTTCACTGCCGACATAGGCTGCTGTGACCGCAACGAATGGCTTGTTTTGCATTTCATTTTTTAGCAAGGTTGCAATAATGCTGCTGTCCAGACCACCTGATAATACAACGGCATGAGCATGATGCCCCGGGACCATTGAGGAAACCGCATGCGCAAGCTTTCTTCGCAACGGGGAGTCCGGCTTAGTTGCACCAAGACTGCTTGTGTAGATCACCTGCGGTGTTTTGCCGTGTTTATCGTATTGATACACCTTTCCAGGCAGGCAGTTCTTAATATCTTGAAAGTATGTGGTTTCGCGATTCGAAAAGAAGTCGAAGATAAGGTCAGAGAAGACACGCTCGGGATTGAGGGTTCCTTGCCCCTGCACGGTAAGAATTGCTTTCGCTTCTGATGCAAGCGTCAGACCTTCACCGGTGACCTTGTACATCAGTTGCTTCTCGCCCAATGGGTCGCGAGAGAAATATAACTTCCTTGATTCCAGATCGTAGAGCACCAGGGCCCAACAGCCTTCCACTGCATCGAGGAAAGACCAGCCGAGATGCTCAATGCCGCGTACAAGGGTTTCGGTATCTGAGTCCCCAGCAAAGCTTATGCCGCGGGCGGTGAGATTCTCACGTAGAATCCGGTTGTTGTAAATTTCTCCGTTATAGATCATGACTGATCTATCCGTTATAACGGGTTGCCTGGCCTCATCCGCAGTTGCTGTGGACACCGATAGTAGGGTATGACCGAGAAAAACATTGCCATCTCGGGACGAAAAGATCCCCTCCCTGTCTGGCCCCCGATGTTTCAGAATTCCTACGCCACGAGAGTTGAGCTGAGTTGAGTTTAGCGCATCAGTATTATTCGAATAGACAGCAAACAGTCCGCACATAGTTCTCTCCTTGAATGACTACTCTATTCGGATCTTGTTGTTACCCCAGGCTGTGACAAGCCAATTTCGGATAACAGGTTCGAATAGTGTTTCGTTTATTGGCGATTCACCATCGCTGCGAATCCAAAACGACAGAGTCGGACCAGTCACTGTTGGGATAATGTAGATGCAGCCATAACATGTGCTTCTGCTACAATTTGTAATTGTATAGGCGAAGGATGCCCCATCCCGAAATTCTTTCTCATGCCAACCCAGGTCGACGAGATTATCATGTAACGTTATATTTAGTGGCCATTCGCTAGAGGTTCTATATTTTTCGTAAAGTCTTTGTTTGCTGGCATAGACTGCTTCAAAGTCAATGATTACGTGGGTTATAGAGAGAGGCTCTACCACAATGCCCTCGTGCTCGAAGCCGAGAGATGGGCTGGTTAGTTCGGGGAAAAGTTTAGGCGAGTACATCCGACACCTCTTTCATATAGTCTTCTTCGAAGTGGTTAATGGCACTCTTGAGCTTATCTACACTAGCCTGGAATTTTAATTCGGGACGTGATAGGGATACACGAAAGGCCGTATATGGTGGTTTCTTTTTGCTCCAGTAAAAAAAACTACCGGGCAGTACATGTACATTCTTCTCTGCAAAATAATTTACGATATCTATATCTGTGAACCGACTGCAGGCTTTTAGCTCAAACCATTCCAGCGGTAAAGTTGCTCTGGTTCTGTCGGTTTTTGGCTGCACAATAGAATTAGATAGTTGTTTAGTTAGATAGGCATGGCGAGTATTTACAGGTGTTTGGATGCTCGGAACAATACCCTTGATCCGAGTAAGATCGAAAAGAGACTCGAAGATTAGCATCGCAAATCGGGAATGGCATAAGTAAACTTCGTCGTAGATTTTTTCGAATTTTTTTGCGCAGCTGAAGGAGTAGCTTATCAAACTGGCTTTCAGGTCATGTGTTGGCCAAGTTTTACCTGTATCTTCAATGATAAAATATCTGCAGCCGCTTTTCTCCAATTGTGCGCGCTCATCATATTGATTGATGACGTACATGCGGAAAGTAGTATCCAGAACTAATACTTTGTTTCGATGTGCGCAATACTCTGCTATTAATCCAAAATATTTCTGGTCGATAACAGTTCCTGTAGGATTATTCGGGTTTACCAAAAAAATAGTGTCGAAGTGAAGCAAGTCCAGCAGTGAAAATAGCTCTGGGGTTCGATATAAATCGCTGAAAATCGCGTCGTCTATGGACTGCAACTTACAGCCGCGTCGTCGTAGCAGTAGTGCAAGGTTGTCAAACGTCGGCTCCACCAGTAGGACACGAGGTGCTTCCGCAGCGAGATAAGCAGCCACCAAATCGATAGAGTTCGATGATGTAGGTGATATCTTATAGCAATTGCTCGCCTCAAGTGTTTCTGAGCCAATTAACTTGGCTAGCGCAATCTTAAAGCGCGATTCGGCTATATTTACTTTGGTGAGCTCACTGTCACGCCAGATCTCGGACAGCCTGGATGGGAAGCTAGGAAAGCTATCGTTGATATCATGATAAGCATGCCCATCAGAGAGATTGAAATCTCCTTGTAGTCCGACAAGTTCATAGTCCGTTAGTTGTTGTAACATTTCCATTCCTTAGATTGTTGAGAAACTCATAGCTAAACTGCTGCCTGACAACAGATATGCTGTCTTGCGCAGTAAATCAGACTGGGTGCTCTTCTTGGGCGAAGAGTAGTAGGCAGAGTATTAGCCGCTAAGACTAAATAGGGCGAGCAGCTGACTGTATTAAGCTTGATGTTTGCATCAGGGCACTTAAAAGTTCAGCGGAGGGGCGGGATAATTATATGACTTATCTTCATGTTGCTTCCTTGCTTCAAGTTAAATTCCGTTCTTTTTAAACCTAAGAGGTTTCGTTCACCCGAGTCAAAAGTAAATTATTACTAAATGTTTCGGTGTTCGCTGGGCATCCATTGCTCCACATTGGTGCAAAGCGAAGTGATTAAGGCATTGACGCGATAATTCAGCGTACAAATAAAATGGCTATTGACATCCTGGAATTGATAAAGTTATATGCCTTTTGGTAAAAATGGACTGCAATATTAAATGGAGCTTTTGTGTGTCATATATGAATAGAAAAATGAAGGGACTGCTTTTATTTACCCTGCTGTCTAGCATTGTTGGGTGCAATCAAACGGTTGTTACTCCATTCAGTGACGGTGCTAATGCTGTATACGTCAATGGTCGGATTTACACGCAAGATACCCAGCGCCGCGAAGTCGAGGCTATGGCAGTGTCTGGCGAAAAAATTGTTTACGCAGGAGGGCGTGAAGGGGTAGAAAAATTTATTCGACAGGGTTATCAAGTGATAGACCTAGAGTCAAAGATGGTTTTGCCCGGCTTTCACGACAACCATATCCACACCATGGGGACGGTGCCCATTGATGTGTGTGACTTGCAAGGTAAAGGTGTTGATCTTGATCAGTTGGCGCAAGTGGTTAGGGGGTGTCTTGTTCGTTATCCCGCCGCCGCCGGCGCATGGTTGATCGTAGATCAATGGACGCCGTATGCGGGCAACAATCCGACGGCCACTTACAAAACAGTACGCCAAGCACTCGATGCGGCGTCTGCGGTTCGCCCGATCATGCTGTTCGGGACGGACGGTCATGCCAGTGCCTACAACACCGCCGCTCTGGACACGGCCCAAGATGAGCAAGGCAAGGTCATAGGCTTCAACACCAACTCTCTATCCAAAAAGGGCGTATTCGCAAAACTGGCTGCATACGTGAGTTTGGATACCGGGGTTGTGCGAGATTGGGCAAGGGAGCGGATTCCGGCGGCCAGCTACGACTTCATGACACTACCCAAGGGGCATGTCAAAGGCAATCAGCTTTATGGCGAGATATTACCCTCTATCGCGCACCTGATCGCCATGAATGGCATCACCAGCATTCAGGATGCCTGTGCGACCGATTTTATCCGTGATCAATACGTCTCTATGCAAAAGCGGGGGCTGCTAAACATGTACGTTGCCACTGCCACCTGTTTCGCTTCAGAAGATTACTCCGGAGTGGTTGATATTCCGGCCCGCTTAAAAAAAGCCCGCGCTGTGCGTGAGGAGTTTGCCGGCAATTCGTTGATAAAGGCCGATGTCGTCAAGATATTTCTCGACGGGGTGCTTGAGGGCGATCCCTTTGCGACCCCGCCTTTCCTGCCAACAGCAGGCATGCTGCAGAATTACCAGATACCTTCGCTGGCAATGCAGGAGACTGACTCCTCCCCCCTAATCACGGTCGTTGATGATAGTAAGGAATCGAATTTCAATGGTATCGTAAATATCGAGGCCGCCACTCTGGCTCGTTATGTTACAGCCCTAGATGCAGATGGTTTCGCTACTCACATACATAGCATCGGAGACCGCACAGCGAGAGTTGCAGTAGATGCCTTGCAGGCTGCTCGGGAACATAATGGTAACCGTGGAATTCCGCACACCATTGCCAATCTGCAGATAATCCATCCAGATGATCAAAAGCGCATGGGGATGCTAGGTCTTTATCTGACCTATACATATTCGTGGATGAACCTAGAACAAGAATACGATGTATTGGTCACTCCCTTCCTGCAGCCGAGCAAGAAGGGTCAGCCGCTAGCTGATGTACTGTACGACCCAAACAGTTATTCATGGAACGCTACCTATCCGGTAGCAAGTACCTACCGGTCGGGGGCAATATTGGTGGCAGGTAGCGACGCGCCTGTTGATACTCGCGACCCCAATCCGTTCGTCAATATTGCATCCGGTATCACGCGCTCGCTTGTCGGCCAAAAACCCTATAACCCCAGTCAGGCCGCTACTCTTGAGCAGATGCTCGAAGCCTACACCATCAATGGGGCGCGTTCGGTTCGCCAAGAACACCAGTTTGGTTCGATAGAACCCGGGAAGTTGGCAAACTTTATCGTTATAGATCGCAATCTCTTCGATCTGGTGGCGAAAGGTACGCCAGAAGCAATTGCGAAGGCGAAAGTAGAGCGTACGGTATTCCGGGGGCGCACGATTTTCATTCGCTGAGGAAAATTTGGTCGGGGCCGTTTTCTGCCTATCACGACCGGCAGGAAGTGCCCCGGCTGTGTGAAAGCGCATGCTGTGGGTTACGAGCTATGCCGACTATCCGCCCCCCCTACACCAGCGTTCCAGGTTGGCTTTGACGCTGGTCGAGCGTGAAGCTATTTCGCGCGTTCTTGCAGTTGGCCAGTCGATTCGGCTTATCGTCCTGCGCCTGGAGCGCGCACCATCCACCATCAACCGCGAGATCAGCCACAACGGTGGACAGCTGTGTTATCGAGTCAGCCAGGCCGATCAGGCAGCATGGGATAGGTCTCAACGCCCAAAGCTTTGCAATCTTGCTCAGCCCCCGAAGTTGGCGCAGCTTGTTGCGAAGAAGCCTCAGATTCAGTGGTCGCCCGAACAGATCGCTGGATGGTTGAAGCGAACGTACCCAGACGCGGCCTCTCAGGTGTCACACGAGACCATCTATCGCAGCCTCTTCATCCAGACCCGTGGCGCTTTGAAGAAAAAATTTCTGGAGCATCTGCGCCGCAGTCGTGCCATGCATCGGTCGCGCCATCACACCCAGAAAACCGACAACCACGACCGCATCAGCGACACTCTTTCCATCAGTGAGCGACCAGCGAGCGTTGAAGATCGCGCAGTGCCAGGTCACCGGGAAGGTGACCTACTGTGTAGCAGCCCGCCCAATATGTCCTAAGGCCAGCCCTAAGCTGGGCTTATTTGAGGCAATCTTTAGCAGATCTCCTCACGCCTAGTAGCAGTTGCGGGCTGGCCACCACCCTAGTCGAGTCCTACTACTCCCCCACCGCATAAATCCCTTTCGCATAGAGTTCCGGGCCCAAATGTAAGTCCCAAAGCTCTCCGTCAACCACCCACGCTTGCACCCCTACGATTTTTGAAGCTATCCTAATCACGTTCTCGAAAGGGCCCGCTGGAACTGGCCTGATCCAAGTGATACGTGAACAGCTTTGTCTTATCTAGGTTTCAAATGCTCCAAAAAGGGCGGTTGCGCCCAGCCACCAGCAGCAAATTTGCAGCCGTTATGCAGGGTTTTACCTGCTCACCCCTTTTCTGGAGATTCACCATGAAATATAAACGCCCTGTCGTTCGCTCGAACGACTTCAAAAAATTCCCCTCGATAGCCAAAGTCTGCTTTGCAGGCCTCTCCGACTTTGATACGCCCGACAAACACAAGCAAACGGATCTATTCGCCCGAGCACTTGGCTACTCCCAAGGTCTGCACGAGGCTCAAGCTTTCGCACTATCGGAAAAACTTCCCGTCGCCGGCAGCATCACCCGTTTTGATATCCAATACGCCGTCGCCGTTGGTTTACGCAAGCTCACCGGATTAACCCTAGACGAATCCATGCGCCGTGCTATTCGCGCCCCCCTGGAGCTGTTGAGCATCGATAAAGCCACTGCCGAATACGCTGCTGAAGTTTCAGCTCAGGATGGTGACGGCAAATTAAGCGCAGCATCTCGACACCGACTTGCTCTCAAGCACGCCTACACCAAAGACCGCGGCAAGCTGCTTGAAGCGGGAGCGCCTGGCTACCTCATGGCTGTCCGCAAAGATGGCAAGTGCAGTGAGTGGAAAGAACTTTCAGCCCTATTCAAGGCGATGTCCGCTGCTAAGATTGATCACTCGATCGAGCAGCTGATATCGCAAAGTTGGTCACCGATTAGCAGTCGGCTAGAGCAGGGATTGCGCATACCACTGCATGAACTGGTACCGCTGTTTGACGCTGAAGGCCACTACATCGGGCAAGCTTTTCGCCATACAGTGCACGGCGGCTTTCTACCCGAGCTGATGGTCAGCGCCGAACAGATCCAGCGTGGAAAGGCGGCCCTCCTTCTGGGTACTCACCTGCCTGTCGCCGTTGATGGAGCTGAGTGGCTTGGACTAGATAGGGGTGGGAATCTACCGGTGTTTCAACTGAAGGAAGGCATCACGCCGCCGGTACCGCCGCTCAATAGCTGGGATCGCCCCTCGGTACCCACTGATCACCTAGTGCAACTGCAGGGCATTACTGGTGGGTATATGCGCTCTGTAAAAGCCAACGGAGCAGGGGCGCAAGATGTCTGGAGCCTCACAGCTCAGCGTAAGGTACGGCCCAGCATGGATGACCACTCGGGGTTCAAGTTGAACTGCACCTACCTCGAAACTCACTCGTGGCTTACTTATGCTGAGCTGCCTCGTCTTTTCACAGGGAGTGTCGTCCCGGAGCAACCTATGCGCGTACCAGGTGATCCGTTCGGCCTGAAGCAACTCACTTTCCTGCCAGAGTTCGCCCTTGAGTTTCATCGCAAGGCAACAGGCCTGTTACGCGATGAGATTGACCAATACGCCACCCTTCCCGACTTCCTCGCCGCCGGCAAGCAAGCACAGATCAATTTTGTAAAAATGGGCAAGTTTGAGGAGATCGAGCAGTTCGCTAAGGCAGCGCTACATGCCACCAAAGACAGTGAAGCCGTGCCAATCCAAAGTGCGCTGGAGGCGAATCAAACTACGTTCAGTGATGACCATCCGCTAATCCAGATGTTCGGCCAGCATGCGCTGTGGCTGGCCCTGGAGATGTGCTGTATCGATTTCGACACAGCACGACCACCAGCAAACGCCATCCTTTCTGCCCTGGTGCTCATCAGCGCCTGCGCCGTTGCAGATATCGCGGTTCCCGCAATCACGGGTCAAATTCGATATCTAGCACTCATGCGCTGGGTCGAGGGCCGATGCCAGCTGGAGGAATTACCCGCATTGGCGATCGAGTTCCAGTCCTACCAGGACAAGCTGTCAGCACAGTCAAAGCGGATCTCCGACCTTGAAATGATCATTGATGATCGTGCAAAAACGCTCCGTCGCGCTGAAGCACTCGGCTACTCGTTCCTCTATGGCCAGGTGCTGGCTTCAGTAGCGTAGCGAGCGCATCGCCCGGCATGCGGGTGAATCACTCAGCAATGACCTGGAGGGCACCGATTGGCGCCCTTTTTTAGTCCCCCAAATACCTTCGCCGCGATTTCGGCACCGAAGCGCGGCCGTAAAATATTCAAGTCTGTGATTGCTGGTTGTGGCCGGACTCGGATTTGAACCCGACCTGAGGGCGCCCTGATCTCGTAGACACTTTCAAGCGACCGCAAAAGGTAGCCGCCGGTCACGAATGACCGAACCGATCCAGACTGTGTAAAAACGCTGGCTTCGTTTTGAAGTCTGCGTTGCTACTTAAAATCTGTCGGTGCTTGGTTAGTCAGCAGACCTGAAATTTGCGTAGGGGGGCGATTTTCGTTCCGATTCAGACCATCAATCCAGTTCGGAAACGTTTTTACACAGCCTCGATCCGTTGCGGACGTTCAGAGCGTCGTCGAATAGCACCTGCATGCTCCCAAGTACTAAACCGTACTTGACCAGGCATCCAGCGCGGATAACACATCCTCCTCAGCATTAAGGACAGCGTTATGCTCAGGTAACTGGCGTAATCCGGACTCCGGCTTTGCTAAGAAGGAGATACAGGGTCGCAATTTTTGTTCGCGCACCGCGTCGCGCGCAGTATGTGAAGATGACGCGCTGTTTAGCACGGGTGAAGGCCACAAAGAACCCCGCAGTCGCCTCAATCTCATCGTTCGAGAAACTCCACCAAGCGCCGTCATCCAGGCCGACGAAGATGACCGTGTGGTACTCCAGTCCTTTGCTCTTGTGGATGGTCATCAACGGAATCGCGTGGACGCCTTCGTACATGTCGAGGGCCGAAGACCAATCGGCGCTGTGGATTGATGACGCCAAGAGATGCGTCGCAGTCGCGTCGAGCACCTTTTCGAGCCAGGTGCCCTGCCCATACGCCGGGTGCATGCTCACCAGACGTTCACGGCCCACGAAATCGAGCACATCGTCGACGAGTGCTCGTGCCGCCTCTATGGTTTTGGGTGGCTTGGGACAGGTTGCCTCCAGCTTGATCGCGTAGACGTCCAATTCACGTGAAAGGTTAGCCTGTGCGCCCTCGTCGTCGAAAGCGACGCCTCGCAGCGACGCGAGCCATGTTTGACAGTCCGACCAGTACCTACCGGCTCGCGGGGTCATTGCAAGGCGAAAGAGCGAGACCAGTAGAGTCGATACCTCCTCGGCCAACAACTCTTGCAGCATGATCGTGCCGACTATTCCAGCCTCGTTGCGCAGAGACAGGCCTTCGGCCGCAAAGGCCGGCTCCAGCACTTCGGCATATTCCCCCGCTTTCTGGCGAACGAGGAGAACGAAATCACGCGGTGCCAGCTTGAGCGTGGCAATGTACGACGATACGGATGCGGCCAAACGTCGTGCCTCGATCTTTGGGCTCGAGAAGTCGAGGATCGAGCAACTCTCCCCATCTATCGTGCCTTCGGTTTGGGAGACCGGTTCCACGGCCCGTGCGTCCAGAGCCTGCGCTAACACGTGCTGGATGCGCACAAGTTCCGGCGAAGAACGATAGTTGTTGTAAAGCGACGTTCGCTTACCACCGAAATCTGCGTCGAACTCAGAGAACGGATCGTCCATGGCCATTGCCCAGCGCATGATCTGCTGCTTGTTGTCACCGACGGCGGTCATCACTGTGTCCGTGCCCTGGAAGATAGTGCGCACCAGGTCGTATTGGACTTGCGTCGTATCCTGGAACTCGTCCATGAACAGATGCGAGTAGGTCAGGCGAAGCGCATCCCGGGCCATCGGATTGACCCGCAACAGCAGCTCTGCAAGTCGACCGATCATCGGGAACGACAGGACGGTTTTCTTGCCTTCGTGGAGGGACATTTGCCAGAAGCGATCCGCCGCCCATTGCGCGACGGTAGGGGTCGGCCATCCCTCAATGGGCAGCGGCGCGCCGAGCAGGTAGCGACGCTCGAAAGCCTTCGGCCCAATCGCGCGCAGATCGGCTTCGGTGCCGACCGATGCCGGCGGCAAGCCAACGACCTCATACAAGAAGTTTTTGTAATCGCGCTCATAGTGGGTGGTGATGTCGTAGTCGGGTCGCGGCCGCCAGCGTTCGGGCAGTGCCTGGCCGAATCGGTCGACCAGTCCCTTTGCAAACGCATCAAAGGTCATGGAGTCGAAGCGTCCGGCATGGTTGCGATGGCAGCGCTGGCGCACGCGTGCGGCGAGGTTGGAAGCGGCATCGCGCTTGAAACTGATCGCGAGAATGCGCCTGGGCGCTGGCGCGGTGTCGGTTTGCAGCAAATAGGCGGCACGTTGCGCGAGCAGCTCAGTCTTGCCCGCACCCGGGCCGGCGATGACGGATCGGTTCTTCCCCGAGCGGACGACCTTCAGCGCATTTGCTTCGAGTGATTTTACGCCCACGGGCTTCCAGTTTTCCGGGCGAACCCGTCGCGCCGACAAGGCCATGGCTAGTCCCGCCTCAACGACGTGGCGATATGCTGGAGCACCTCGGCGAGCACCGCCGGCATCTTCTCTACGAGGTCCTTACTCTTGATCCGGGCTAGGGCCGCCAGGTGCGTGGCCGGCTTGCTGTTCGTGAGGAAGTGATAGCGGTAGGCCGGAAGCATTTCCGGATAGCCCTTGAACGGACCGGTGTACATTGTGAGCCCGGGACCTGCGGTCCCCAGAACGACATCGGCGGCCTTATCAGCCGTCATTCGTGGGCCACCGCCTTTGGGAACGATCGCAGCATAGGCGTCAGGAAAAGCCTTGAGCATGGCGAGATCGAGGTCCAGCGGCGCGGAGAAATAGACCCCGTATGACTTCAGGCCTTCGAGCCACGCCAGCAGATTGGCGTGTTCGCCTGCTCTATCCCAAGTGTGCATGTCGGCCAGTTGCTCATCGGACAGCACACCCGTATTGATCTTTAGCAATTTGGCCTTGGGCGCGCCGAATTCGAGGAGTTTCTCGATCGCAGTCTTAACCCGGCCAAAGCCACCGCCCTCGCGGCCCAGATCAAGATCCAGCAGAGTGGCGTGCGGAATGCCTAGATGCTTGAGCAAACGCCAGAAATACTGCACATGGCGCCCGCCGAGAGGGACAATCGCGACGAAGGCAGGATCGGTCAGGAGGTCGAGCGCCTCGGAGAGGCAAGGCAGAACGATCCTCTCCGAGTCCCCCTCCACCAGCAGGACGAACCGGGCGAAATAGAGCTCGGGATAGGCCAGCATCGCACCACGCACGAACTTGCTGGCCTCGGGGTCACCCACTGGAAACTTGATACTCTTGACCGTCGAGACGCGCGTCTTAGGATCGCAGCGGCAATAGCGGACTTCGCGCGGATCGACACGGCTGAGCAATGCAGGCGAATGACTGGTGACGATGGCCTGAGCGCCGCCGTCATCGGTCAACGATCGAACCTGGCGGATGATCCGCGCGAGGAAGTAAGGAGAAAGATGGTTCTCCGGCTCCTCCAAGGCGAAGAGCGTGAGCGCGGGAATGCGCAAGGTATCGTCGCGAAACCCCTCCACCGAGCCAGCGACGACCTCGCGCTCCAGGTCAAAGACGGCTGCGGCCAGCGCGAAATAGAAAAGTGATTGCTGCCCGTCGCTAAGCGCGTCGATACCGCGCTCCTGCCCGTCGGGCCCCTGTTCAAATACGACAGCGATCTTGCTGACGACTTCCTCGAACCGGCGGCTGACCAAGCTGAGCCTGGGATTCGTGTCGACGGCGTCATCGTGAAGCGCCGACCAACGCGTCTGCAAGGCCTTGGTGATCGCGGCAATTGCCGATTCGCCCTCGAAGGCCGCGGCCAGATTGTTGGTGGCTTCCTGGACCGCTTCCTCGGTATCGGACGACCATTCGATGGCGCGTAACAGACGAGCAGCCAGTGCCCCGGTCGTCGCCCGGGTTTGGGCCGCCGCATCCCGGCTAGCCGGAGTGTAATAGAGTTGGATAAGGCCGCGATCTGCCGCAGAAACAGGGTGGCACTTGTCCTGTGCCGGCTCATCATCGAGCGTGTCGACCCAGAAGAGGTCCTGCGACACCTCACCCTCAAGCGTACCGTCGTCGTCCCACTGGGCCTCGAGACGCAGACGGCAGACCGGCGGTTCACCCGCCCGCTCGATCAGCATGTGTCGGAACGACGGTGCGATCGTCTCTGGCATCGCCGTACCATCGGTCAATTCGGGCAAGGCGACCAGCACGTCGATGAACAGACGCTTGGATTCGCGATCATCGGGGTCGTCGTCCGGCCCTATGTGAAAGTCTGAGTGGAGGACGGTGCGCTGCGCCCTCGTCACGCCGAACAGCTTCGACAAGGCATGCAAGAGCGCGGTTTTTCCTGCGGCGTTCGGCCCGACGATGGTCGTGATCTCCGCAGAGATCGGCACAGTGATCGGATCGGAGCCGAAACAGCGAAAGCCAGACAGGACGACAGATTCGATGCGCACAGGGTTCCTTCCTAGATGCGACAATGGACACATGACCGTCGCTTATGGTTCAGGGTAGAGCAGGAGGACATGAGTCGTCAGACTTGAAATCAGAAATCTACCCTACAGCAAATTGCAATCAGCTGGGTGGGTAGCTTTCGGTCAGCTCCAACAGTGAGTGCTTTACGAGAGTTCGCCGCTGGTTTGACACCGCCGGAGAGCAAAAGCCAATCACCGCTTCTGGTTGGTTTCAGCCAGTTCCCACGAGCAGCTTTGGGTCGACTCTGTTGAAAACAGTCGACCTTGGTTTCCATGACAGAAAAGTACGCGACTGAAATTGAAATCCTTACTTTGGACAGAAGTTTCCGGGCTTAGATTTCACGTAGCAGCGTACAAAAAGCGGTTTCACCGACCAATATTCGGACGGCCTCGGAACCGACTTTTTCAACACTATCGGTCGGATAGCAAACTGTGGACATGCCGCTACCTGACAGGGCTTGCGGAGGGTACATCAAAGTCATCCCCGGTCATTTCTGAGTGCAATCGATGGTTCAGCAGTACTTGGATAATTGTTCTGACAGACTCCGGTGATGGGACGATCTTGCCCTGTGTATCGAACTCAATGTTCCAGTTTCTGGCCTGGTTGACCTCCTGTAACTTGTCCATAAAAGGAGCGCTGCTGTAAAAAGCGCGCTCCTGAACAACGGCCATCCGGCGCAGATGCATCGTGTTGGTGCCGACATGCTCAATCAGTAGTGTCATGTCCGAAAACACACCTTGGAAACTTGCATCTGCCTGGAGCTCCGCGAACGAGCTGATGTAGGTCTGCTTGTATTCCAGTAGGGATGTTGCTGCTGACCGAAAACTGACCCAGTAGAGGCTGTTCTGCCGACTGAAAACTGACCCAGGTGTTCAACTGCTT
>JAIERD010000585.1 GCA_019747155.1 Pseudomonadaceae bacterium | reverse complement strand
TTAAGCTGAACGGCACGCGGAGGAACCGACATGATGCAACACCTTTTTTGTTAAAAATATCAATCATGCAAATGGCACGACTTGAGTCAATCTTAAACCAAAGTCGCTGTCAAGAGCGTCCCTATTGTGCCCTAAAAAGGGGCTGCGTGGCCAATTTTAGGGCTTTTCAAGGCAATTCATCGGCCACCCCTGCGTCCTTGAGCCTGCCGTTGCGGGTGGTGTGTTTAATTTTTTACAGGCCTATTGTGTAAAAAATCGAACAAGGCTAATCTCGGTCGCAACCCATAACATCAATAAAACGGGTGTCACATGTCTCGCCTGCCGTTGATTGGCGTGGCCGCCTGCACCAAGCAGATCGGTTTTCATTCGTACCATGCTGTTGGCGACAAATACGTCTGCGCCCCTGTAGTTGGCGCTGGTGGTTTGCCGCTGGTGATCCCTGCACTCGGCGATTTACGTGATCTGTCAGTGTTGCCAGCGAATCTTGATGTTCGGCTGTTTAGCCGTTCGCCGTCCAGTTTTGAGTCGCATCAGTATCGCGGCCCCAGCAACATACCCGTCATTGCGCATGACCCGGTGCGCGATACCAGTACCCTCCCTTTGATTAAAGCTGCTATTGCCGCTGGCGTGCCAGTACTTGGTATTTACCCTCGCCACTCAGTGGTATGCCGAGTGGCAGGTAGTAGCAAATCCGCATCACCTCGCACTCTCTCTCTCAGGCTTTCGGTGCAGCCTGTTGCAAGCGCGCGAGTCAACGTTGAGCTTAGCTATATCAGCCAAGCTCTGATTCCCCACCCCTAGAGGTTTGTATGACTAGCAAAATCGACCGGCTTACCAGCTGGCTCAAAGAAAACAAGATCACCGAAGTGGAATGCATGATCAGCGACTTGACCGGCATCGCCCGGGGCAAGATTTCGCCGACCAACAAGTTCCTCGACGAGAAGGGCATGCGCCTTCCGGAGAGCGTGCTGCTGCAAACCGTCACCGGCGACTACGTGGAAGACGACATTTATTACGACCTGCTGGACCCTGCCGATATCGACATGGTCTGCCGCCCGGACGAAAATGCCGTGTTCCTCGTACCGTGGGCGATTGAGCCCACTGCCCAGGTGATCCACGACACGTACGACAAGCAAGGCAACCCGATTGAATTGTCGCCGCGTAACATCCTCAAGAAGGTCTTGAAGATGTACGCCGACAAAGGTTGGCAGCCGATTGTCGCGCCAGAAATGGAGTTCTACCTGACCAAGCGCTGCGAAGACCCGGACTTTCCGTTGCAGCCGCCGATTGGTCGCTCGGGCCGTGCGGAAACCGGCAAGCAGTCGTTCTCCATCGAAGCCGCGAATGAATTCGATCCGCTGTTCGAAGACGTTTACGACTGGTGTGAGCTGCAGAACCTGGACCTCGACACCTTGATCCACGAAGACGGCACCGCGCAGATGGAAATTAACTTCCGTCACGGCGACGCCTTGTCGTTGGCCGACCAGGTGCTGATCTTCAAGCGCACCATGCGTGAAGCGGCGCTGAAACATAATGTCGGCGCGACCTTTATGGCTAAACCCATGACCGGTCAGCCGGGCAGTGCCATGCACTTGCACCAGAGCATCATCGACATCAAAACCGGCAAGAACATCTTCTCCAACGCCGATGGCAGCATGAACGATCTGTTCTTGCACCACATTGGCGGCCTGCAGAAGTACATCCCCGAGTTGTTGCCGCTGTTTGCGCCGAACGTTAACTCGTTCCGCCGCTTCCTGCCGGACACCTCGGCGCCGGTGAACGTCGAGTGGGGCGAAGAGAACCGCACCGTTGGCTTGCGCGTACCGGATGCCGGCCCGCAAAGCCGCCGGGTGGAAAACCGTTTACCGGGCGCCGATGCCAACCCTTATCTGGCCATCGCGGCCAGCCTGCTGTGCGGTTATATCGGCATGGTTGAAGGAATTAAGCCCAGCGCCCCGGTTAAAGGCCGTGGTTATGAGCGACGCAACCTGCGTTTGCCATTGACCATCGAAGATGCGTTGGAACGCATGGAAAACTGCAAGGCCCTGGAGCAATACCTGGGAGCTTCCTTTATTACCGGTTACGTCGCGGTTAAACGCGCCGAACACGAGAACTTCAAACGCGTGATCAGCTCTTGGGAACGTGAGTTCCTGCTCTACGCAGTCTGATCATCACCCGGGTCGCGCACCAGCGCGGCCCGTGTTTTACCCAATAGGTTGAATCATGACAACGCCCAACACTAACCCGCAAACCCAGCAATGGCAGGCCATGAGCCGTGACCATCACCTGGCGCCGTTCAGCGATTATCAGCAGCTGAGCGACACCGGCCCGCGCATTATTACCAATGCCGACGGGGTGTATTTGTGGGACAGCGAAGGCAACAAAATTCTCGACGGCATGGCCGGCCTTTGGTGTGTAGCCATCGGTTATGGCCGTGACGAGCTGGCGGACGCTGCCTGCAAACAAATGAAGCAATTGCCGTTCTATAACACCTTCTTTATGACCGCCCATCCACCGGTGCTGGAGCTGGCCAAGACCATCGCCGAAATCACCCCGGCAGGCATGAACCATGTGTTCTTCACCGGTTCGGGTTCGGAAGGTAACGACACCATGCTGCGGATGGTGCGCCATTATTGGGCACTCAAAGGTCAGCCAAATAAGCAGGTGATCATCAGCCGTATCAATGGTTACCACGGTTCCACCTTCGCCGGTTCCAGCCTGGGCGGGATGCAGGGCATGCATGATCAAGGTGGTGTGGTGCCCGGCATAGTGCACATTCCGCAGCCTTACTGGTTCGGCGAAGGCGGCGACATGAGCCCGGAGCAGTTCGGTATCTGGGCGGCCGAGCAGCTGGAAAAGAAAATCCTCGAAGTTGGCGAAGCCAATGTCGCAGCCTTTATTGCCGAGCCGATTCAGGGCGCCGGCGGGGTGATTATTCCGCCCGACAGCTACTGGCCGAAGATCCGCGAGATCCTCGCCAAGTACGACATTCTGTTTGTTGCCGATGAAGTGATCTGCGGTTTCGGTCGCACCGGCGAGTGGTTCGGTAGCGACTACTACGGTAACAAGCCCGACCTGATGACCATCGCCAAGGGCCTGACCTCCGGCTACATCCCCATGGGCGGGCTGATCGTCAGCGACAAGATAGTCGAGGTGCTGAAAACCGGCGGCGACTTTAACCACGGCTTCACCTACTCCGGGCACCCGGTGGCGGCTGCGGTGGCGCTGGAAAACATCCGTATTTTGCGCGACGAGAAGATTCTCGAGCAGGTGCGTGAACAAACGGCACCGTACTTGCAGCAGCGTTTGCGTGAGTTGGCCGATCATCCCTTGGTGGGTGAAGTGCGCGGCCTCGGCATGCTCGGTGCTATCGAGTTGGTGAAGAACAAAAGCACTCGGGCGCGTTATACCGATAAGGGCGCCGGCATGATCTGCCGTGGTCATTGCTTCAATAACGGGCTGATTATGCGTGCCGTAGGCGACACCATGATCATCGCGCCACCGTTGGTGATCAGCAAAACCGAGATTGACGAGTTGCTGACCAAGGCGCGCTTGTGCCTTGATCTGACCTTGCAGGATTTACAGGCATAACTTAAACAGTAGGTGTACTCACCGTCGGCGTGACGCCGCTGGGCAACGGATAAAGTAGCGGCACGGATGCGCTGAGTAATTTGGCTAGGCTTAATGAAGGTGGTTTTAGCCCCTTCACACACTCAGTAACAGGAGCTGTAAGCATGAACAAATTCGGTAAGTCTGTACTCGCTATGTCGCTGTTGGGGCTAATGGCAGGTGCTGCGCATGCGGATGAAAAAGTGCTGCACGTGTACAACTGGTCTGATTACATCGCGAAAGACACCGTAGCCAAGTTCGAAAAAGAGTCTGGCGTCAAAGTTGTTTACGATGTGTTTGATAGCAACGAAACCCTTGAAGCCAAGCTACTGGCGGGTAAGTCGGGGTACGACATTGTGGTGCCGTCGAACAGCTTTTTGGCCAAGCAAATCAAGGCCAAGGTTTACCAGCCGCTGGATCGCAGCAAGTTGTCGAACTGGAAGAACCTGAATACTGATTTGATGAAAACCCTTGAGGTCAGCGACCCAGGTAACCAATACGCCTTCCCGTATCTGTGGGGTTCGATTGGTATTGGTATTAACGTCGATAAGGTTAAAGCCGCGTTGGGCGACAACGCCCCGGTGAACTCGTGGGATCTGTTGTTCAAGCCGGAAAACATCGAGAAGTTAAAATCCTGTGGTGTGTCGTTTCTCGATTCGCCTACCGAGATTTTGCCCATCGCTCTGCAATACCTAGGCTACAAGCCTAATAGCCAAGATCCGAAAGAACTCAAAGAGGCCGAAGCACTGTTCTTGAAGATTCGGCCAAACATCGCTTACTTCCACTCGTCCAAGTACATCTCCGATCTGGCCAACGGCAACCTGTGCGTGGCTGTTGGTTACTCGGGCGATATTCAGCAGTCCAAGAGCCGCGCAGAAGAAGCTAAAAGTGGCGTGAATGTGGGTTACAACATTCCTAAAGAGGGCGCAGGCACCTTCTTTGACATGATCGCCGTGCCGGCTGACGCGACCAACGTCGATTCTGCCTATGCCTTTATGAATTTTCTGATGAAGCCAGAAATCATGGCCGAGATCACCAACGAGGTGCAGTTCCCGAATGGCAATGCGGCGTCCACGCCATTGGTGGATGAAGCCATTCGTAACGATCCAGGCATCTACCCGAATGCCGAGACCATGACCAAGCTCTACGCGATTGCTGACCTGCCGCCTAAGGTGCAGCGCGATATGACACGGATGTGGACCAAAATCAAAGCCGGCAAATAAGCCCAAACCAACTTGCGGCGACTGCGGTCGTCGCAAGTGTTCGTCCGAGCAATTGTCGAATGGCTTAGGCCCCGTGCCACTAACCCATTCAACAAAGGCTCAGTCCCTGTGCGGTGTTTGGCCGCAGCACCATCAATAACAAGAGGACTTCCTGTGTATTGTTCTTTGCGTACCACCCTGATCGCGGCGGCCACCTTTGGTTTGCTGGCTAACGCCCAGGCCGAGCCTGTGGTGCATGTGTACAACTGGACCGACTATATCGGCGAGACCACCCTGGCGGACTTTCAAAAAGCCACCGGAATCAAAGCCGGTTATGACGTGTTCGACTCCAACGAAACCCTCGAAGGCAAGTTGCTAGCCGGCCGCTCCGGTTATGACGTGGTGGTGCCGAGCAACCATTTTCTAGGTAAACAGATCAAAGCCGGCGCGTTTCAAAAGCTCGACAAAACGCAACTGCCCAACCTGGTTAATATCGATCCGGCGCTGCTCAAGCAGCTGGACGTAAACGATCCCGGCAACCAGTACTCAATGCCTTATCTGTGGGGCACCAATGGCATCGCCTACAACGTCGACAAGATCAAGGTTGCCCTTGGGGTCGATCACATCGACTCTTGGGCCACTCTGTTTGAGCCAGAAAACCTGAAGAAGCTCACCGCGTGTGGCGTGGCCTTTATGGACTCGCCGGATGAAATGTTCCCCTCGATGCTCAATTACATGGGCCTGCAGGCCAATAGCAAGAGCCCGGAAGACTACCAAAAGGCCGAGGCTAAATTCCTCGCAGTACGACCTTTTGTTACCTACTTCCATTCGTCCAAGTACATCTCGGATCTGGCCAATGGCGATATCTGCGTCGCCTTCGCTTACTCGGGGGATGCCTTCCAGGCCAAGGCCCGGGCCGTAGAAGCCGGTAAGGGGGTCAATATTGCCTACAGCATCCCCAAGGAAGGCGCCAACCTTTGGTTCGACATGCTGGCCATTCCGGCCGATGCCGGTAACGTCAAAGAAGCCCACGCCTTTATCAATTACCTGATGCAACCCGAAGTGATTGCCACGGTCAGTGACTACGTTGGCTATGCCAATCCAAACCTCAAGGCCGGGCCTTTTATGGATCAGGCGGTGTTGACCAATCCTTCGGTTTATCCCTCCGCCGAGGTGATGGCCAAGTTGTATGTTTCAGAAGAGTTACCGGTCAAGGTGCAACGCGCCATGACCCGCAGTTGGACCAAAATCAAAACAGGCCGTTAATTTAAAAACATGAATAAAAATAGCCCGCTTAAAGTGAGCGGGCTTCAATGTGTTGGGAGTCGTGGTAAATGGCAATAACCGCCGGTGTGCATAAGAAAGCCCTTAGTGGCAACCAGAAACCGCAGAAAGAGGTGCTGGTAAAAATCGACCGGGTGAGCAAGAAGTTTGACGAGGCTTTGGCGGTAGACGATGTGTCGCTGACCATTCATAAGGGTGAGATTTTCGCCCTGCTCGGCGGCTCTGGCTCAGGTAAATCAACCTTGCTGCGGATGCTCGCCGGCTTTGAGCGACCGACCTCCGGGCGGATCTTCCTCGACGGTGAAGACATTACCGATATGCCGCCCTACGAGCGGCCGATCAATATGATGTTCCAGTCCTATGCCTTGTTCCCGCACATGACCGTGGCGCAAAACATCGCCTTCGGTTTGCAGCAGGACAAAATGCCCAAGGAGCAGGTCGACGAGCGCGTGGCCGAGATGCTCAAATTGGTGCGCATGAGCGAGTACGCCAAACGCAAGCCGCACCAGTTGTCCGGTGGCCAGCGTCAGCGCGTGGCCTTGGCCCGTTCATTGGCGAAAAGCCCGAAATTGCTGTTGCTCGACGAACCTATGGGCGCGTTGGACAAAAAACTCCGTTCGCAAATGCAGCTGGAGCTGGTTGAGATCATCGAGCGCGTTGGCGTGACCTGCGTGATGGTAACCCACGACCAGGAAGAGGCCATGACCATGGCCGAGCGCATCGCCATCATGCACCTGGGTTGGATTGCACAAATCGGCAGCCCGGTGGACATCTACGAAACCCCAACCAGCAAGTTGGTCTGCGAGTTTATCGGCAGCGTTAACCTGTTTGATGGCGTGGTGGTGGATGACCAAGAAGGCTTTGCCGTCATCGATTGCCCATCACTGGAAAACAATATCTATGTCGGTCACGGGGTTACCACCTCCGTGGAAGACAAAAGCATCAGCTACGCGCTGCGTCCAGAAAAGCTCATAGTCACCACCGAACAACCTACCGGCGAGCACAACTGGTCGCGCGGCAAGGTCCACGATATTGCTTATCTGGGCGGTCATTCGGTGTTCTACGTCGAGTTGCCGAGCGGAATGATAGTGCAGTCCTTTGTCGCCAACGCCGAACGGCGCGGCACCCGGCCAACCTGGGGCGATGAAGTGTTCGTCTGCTGGGAAGACGACAGCGGCGTGGTACTGCGCTCATGAAACTAGCCAAGCAGCGCTTACTCATGCCCAAGGGACGGCACCTGGTAATCGGGTTGCCTTTTGTCTGGCTGTTTATGTTTTTCATTCTGCCCTTCGCCATCGTGTTGAAGATCAGTTTTGCCGAAGCTGACGTAGCCATTCCGCCCTACACCGAGATTTACACCTACGCCGAGGAGAAGTTTCAGATACTGCTGAATCTGGGCAACTACCTGATGTTGGCCAGCGATGAACTGTACATTTCGGCGTACCTCGGTTCGCTGAAAATGGCCTTCTTCAGCACCTTGTTATGCCTGCTGATCGGCTACCCAATGGCCTATGCCATCGCCCGTGCGCCCAAAGAGATGCAAACCGTGTACGTGCTGCTGATCATGATGCCGACGTGGACGGCGATCTTGATTCGCGTCTATGCCTGGATGGGCATCCTCAGCAACAACGGCCTGCTCAACAGCGCCTTGATGGGCATTGGTCTGATCGACGAACCGTTGATTATCCTTAACACCAACTTGGCGGTGTATATCGGTGTTGTCTATTCGTACCTGCCGTTTATGGTGCTGCCGCTGTATGCCAACTTGGTCAAACATGACCTGAGCCTGTTGGAGGCGGCGTCCGATTTAGGCGCGCGCAGCCTGACCAGCTTCTGGAAAATCACCGTGCCACTGTCCAAAAACGGCATCATTGCCGGCTCAATGCTGGTGTTTATCCCGGTAGTCGGCGAGTTCGTGATTCCAGAAATGCTCGGCGGCCCAGAGACCCTGATGATCGGTAAAGTGCTCTGGCAAGAGTTCTTCAATAACCGCGATTGGCCGGTAGCCTCGGCACTGGCGGTGGTGATGCTGGCGATTCTGATGGTGCCTATCGTGCTGTTTAACCGTAACGAAGCTAAAGAGCTGGAGGCCAAAGCATGAAGCGCTTTAGATTCTCAAATTTCATGCTGGTCGCCGGCCTGTTGTTTATCTACCTGCCGATGCTGATTCTGGTGATTTACTCGTTCAACGCCTCCAAGCTGGTAACCGTCTGGGGCGGCTGGTCACTGAAGTGGTATTTCGGCCTGCTGGATAACAGCCAACTGATGGGCTCGGTGATGCGTTCGATGGAAATTGCGGTGTATACCGCCGTGTCCTCGGTGATCCTCGGTACCCTGGCGGCCTTTGTGCTGACACGGATTCCGCGTTTCAAAGGGCGCACGCTGTTTGCCGGGATGGTCACCGCACCGCTGGTAATGCCTGAGGTAATTACCGGTCTGTCGCTGTTGCTGCTGTTTGTCGCCATGGCGCAGATGATCGGCTGGCCGGCCGAACGCGGCATCATGACCATCTGGATCGCCCACACCAGCTTCTGCTCGTCCTACGTGGCGGTGGTGGTCTCGGCGCGCTTGCGTGAGCTGGATATCTCCATCGAGGAGGCGGCCATGGACCTGGGCGCCAAGCCGTGGAAGGTGTTTATGCTGATCACCATCCCGATGATCGCGCCGTCACTGGCGGCTGGCGGCATGATGTCGTTTGCCCTGTCGCTGGATGACCTGGTGTTGGCCAGTTTCGTTTCCGGGCCGGGTTCGACCACCTTGCCGATGGAAGTGTTCTCTGCCGTGCGTCTGGGGGTTAAACCCGAGATCAACGCAGTGGCCAGCTTGATTCTGTTGTCGGTGTCGCTGTTTACCTTCTTCGCCTGGTTCTTCTCGGCCAAGGCCGAAGAGCGCCGCAAGCGAGCGATTCAGCAAGCCATGGACGAAACCGCCGGGGTGGCCTTGGTACAAGGCCCTGACAGCCGTCGTGACCCGTCGCAAAAACACGCCACCGCCTAACCGGGCGGGTGCTTGAGCAAAAAAGGGTCACTTCTGTGGCCCTTTTTTGTGCCCGGACAGATTGCCGGACTGTTCGCTGCGCTCCTGAGTCTGGCCTACGGTTTTTGCGCTGTATCATGACGACATAAGCCAACTTTATTAATGCCATCAGCAACCAGCTTTATTGCGGAGAATCCTATGCAAGCCCATCAGCAAGAACACAGCAGCGACCCGGTATGGGTGCAAATCTGCGAGGCCGGCGAACTCGACCCGGTGGCGCGCCTGGCATCACGCCTGGCAATTTTGCAGCACGCTGACGCACAGGACTGCACCTTCTACCGCCCGGATGAGTTTGATGCCGACGCCGAAGAAGAAGACCTCGGCGATGCCAAGGTGCTGTTCCTCGGCCCGTTTCAAGTGCCGGTCGAATGGGATGAGGCCGAGCGTGTGGAGTTCTTCGGTGAGGATGACCCCGAGCACTTCGTCAGCGCCTATATCGAGTGCGAAGCCCTGCCGGCATCCAAACAGTACTTCACCGCCGAATCCGGCGATTACCTGGCCTGCATGCAGAGCGATGGCCGGGTGCAGATGTTCTATCTGTACGACTATTTTGAAGACGAAAGCGGGCGAAAATGTGTGTTGATTCGTGATGACGAGGAGCAGGAGTAAGGCCGCGCGACTGTGTTGACGATTAAGTAGGGTGGGCTTTAGCCCACCAAGACCCTTATCCAGTGCGGTGGGCTAAAGCCCACCCTACAAACTGCGACCGGTTCAATACGTAACTGGGACCTAGCCAATAAAAAACCTCGCCGTGGCGAGGTTTTTTATTGCGCGGGTTTTACCTATTTAGCCGGCAACAGCTGCAGAGTGCTCTGGGTATTGGCCGCCACCTCGGCGTCGCTGAAGTGTTGCGGCACATACTGGCCGTTGATATAGGCTTGGGCCTGGTCGCTGTAGTGTTGGTCGAACAGCACGCCGCTTTGCCCGACCGGGTTGATGCCCAGCGCATGGGTGGGGTCGGCAAAATCAATTAGGCGGCGGGTCGAGGGGCCGTAGATCACCGACCAGGGCGCCGGGCCGACACGGGCAGAGAGGTTGTTGGGGGTTTCGTGACCGCCGGGGGCGGCGAACGGGCCGACGTTAAAGAGTTTATCCAGCGGCTTTTGTTTGCCCAGCGGATGTTCGTGGGTCAGGGTATGGGCCGTGCCCCATTGCCAGTCGGCGGGGTTTGCGCCCTGAGTGCTGCGCAGGTGGGCGAGGCTTGCTTGCCAGGCGACTTTGACGGTGCTGGCGCGGTCTTCCTTGGCCGGGGTGCTGCGGTTGTCCCACCAGGGTGAGTCGGCATCGGCGGCCAGGCGCGGCAGGGCCACATCGAGCACGCGGGTCGACAGCAAGTTGTCGAAGAAGCTGTCGCCCAGTTCATCGCGCATGGCGGCGTCGGTCAGCTGAAAAAGCAATTGGTTGAACAGCGTCGGAGCTATGCCGTCGAGCGTGTGCTCGCCATTCCAGTCGGCCAGTAATTGCACCAAGGGTTGTTCATCGGCGCTGGCGGCGGCCTGCAAAATCGGCAGCAGCGGTTGCAACAGACGCTGGCTATAGCCGCTGCCGGTGTCCAGTTGCAGGGCCTGGCTGTTTTCTAGGTTCCACTTCACGCTGTTGTCGGCCAGGCGCTGATCGAGCCGCTGGGCGCGGTCGGGCAGGTTGTAGTAGCCGGGAATTTCAATGCCGCTGGCCGGCAGCGGCTGATGGTTGGCGGAAACGATATAGCCGCGCGCCGGGTTCTCTTCTTGGGGGTTGGCGCTGAACGGGATGAAGCCGGGTTTGTCCGCCTGGTCGCTGGCCCCATCAAGAATAAAATTCGGATTCACCCCGGCCGGCCGTTGCGGCAACTGGGCGGCGGCCCACCAGCCGATATCGCCCTTGGCATTGGCCCAGATCACGTTCAGGCCGGGGGCCTGGATTTTCTCGGCGGCGGCACGGGCTTTCGGCAAGCTGTCGGCGCGGTTGAGCTGGTAGAAGGCGTCGAGAATCGGGTTCTCGGTTTCCAGAAAGGCCCACCACATGGCGATCGGCGTCTTGCCTGCCGTGGCGCCGAGGGCGTCATTGATGATTGGCCCGTGGGGCGAGCGGCGCAGGGTCAGCTTGACCGGCTCGCCACCCTTGACCTCGATGCTTTCTTCGCGGCTTTGCAGCTCGACCCATTGGCCCCGGTACCAAACCTGATTGGGGTTGTCGGGGTTGAGTTTTTCGGCGATCAAATCGAGGTCGTCATTCTGGAACATGGTGATGCTCCAGCCGAAATCCTGGTTGTGGCCGAGTGAGGCGGTCGGGTTGAGCGCCTGATGGTGGCCATACAGCTCAAAGCCCGGATACGAAAGCTGCGCCTCGTACCACACCGCCGGGGCGGCAAAACGGATATGCGGGTCGCCGGCCAGCAGCGGTTTGCCGCTGGCGGTACGGCTGCCAGACACGGCCCAGGCATTACTGCCTTCAAACTGTGGCAAGCCGGCTTCTTCCAGCGCTTGTTGGCTGAGGCTGGCGAGGCGGTTCAGGTCGCTCCAGTCGTTGGCCGCCAGGCTTGGTTTGAGCACGCCTTCGGGGTGCCAGGCCAGATCAAACACCTTCAGGTAATCGGCGCCCAGTTCATCGCGCACATAGGTCAGCACCGGTTCGGTGCGAAAGGCCGCAGCAAAGCTGTAGGCCATATAACCGGCGACGCTGAGGGTGTCCTCAGTGGTAAAGGGCCGCTTGGGAATGCCCAGAATGTCGAATTCCAGCGGCGCCGGATGACCGGCCTGGTATTGGTTGATGCCATCCAGGTAGGCGGCCAGGGCTTGGTTGGCGGGCTTGGCCGGGTCCATCTGCGCCGCATAGGCGTCGGCATGCTGGCGAATGCCGAGGGTGCGAAACAGCCGGTCGGTGTCGATCAGCTTGGGGCCGAGCACGGCGGCCAGTTCGCCGCGTGCTAGGCGGCGCATCATCTCCATCTGAAACAGCCGATCCTGAGCATGTACGTAGCCGAGGGCTCGGTACATGTCGGCCTCGTTTTGCGCCTGAATATGCGGCACACCGCGCTCGTCATAATGCACGCTAACCGGCGCTTGCAGGTTGCTAAGGCTGACCTCGCCACTGCGCACCGGTTGCTTGCTGTGGATGTACCAAGCGCCACCGGCGCTGACGGCGGCAATCACCACCACTAGGACTTTCAGGCTGCGTTTCATCGGCAAGGCTTCCTTATTTTAGTGCGCCCATAGTGCCCGTAGCCGGACGCTCGCGGCATTGACCAAAACTGGCGCGCGGGTAATTATTTGGTCATTCGCCGAGACTACCCATGACCCTTGCCACGCTTATTCCGCTGACCCACTCCGCCACCCTGCGCCGTTTGCTCTATGAGGGCATGCAGGCGCTGGGGCTCGACCCCGGACACATCTATCGCCAGGCATACCGGGGCATGCCGCTGAAAGCCGGGGCGCTGGAGGCGCGGCTGGTGCACGAGATGGCGCCACTGCTCTGGCAGGCGTTGCCGGCCCTCAGTGACGATGTCGACATTGGCTTGCACCTGGGCGAGGTGATGCAGCCGCGACCGATGGACGTGGTCGGCTATGCCCAGCAGGCCAGCAGCACCCTGCGCGAGGCGCTGCAGGTGTTCGTGCGCTGGCAGCACATTCTCTCTGGTGGTTTTGCCGCGCGGCTGCTGGAGGACGAGTCGGCTGGGCAGGCCTGCCTGGTGATCGATCTGGACTATCAGGGCGTAGGCTCGCTGCGCCAACAGATGGAATGCCTGGCGCAGTTATTTAGCAAACAACTATGCAGTCTCACCGATGGTGAGTTTCGCCTGAGCGGCTTGAGCTTTCGCCATGCTCAGCCGGCGAATCTGAGCGAACATCGGCGGCTGTTCGGGCTGACGCCGCAGTTTGCTCAGCCGCATGATTGCCTGCTGTTCCCGCAAGCCTTGTTGGCGCGGCCGCTGCGCAGCGCCAATGGGCCGATTTTTGCCTTGCTCTGTGCGCATGCCGAACAGCTGTTGGCCGGCCTGCAGGAGAACCAACTGCTCAACCGTTTGCGCTATCAGATCGACTTGCGTCTGGGCCGTGAGCGCTGCGATCTAAGCGCCTGCGCGCAGGCCATGGACCTTCCGGCCGCCGCGTTGCAGCGCGCCTTGTTGCAGCAAGGGCAAGGCTTTCGGGCGTTACGCGAAGAGGTGCAGCGGCTGCGCAGTGCCGAGCTGCTACTAACCGGCGCGCCGCTGCGGGAGGTGGCCCGGGCCTGCGGTTTTGCCGAGTTGTCGCCGTTTTACCGAGCGTTTCGCCGTTGGTATGGGCAGACGCCGGAGCAGTATCGCAGCGCTAATCTAAGCGCCGCAGTGGCTAAGCCTGAGGTGCTTACGCGGGGTTAAAGGCGAGGTTGCTGCCAGTCGCAAAAGCAGCCGACGGCCAGGGTTTGGGTTGTGGTTACCGGGCGGCCGTCCAGCAGCGCGGCGAGTATCGGCTCGATAAAGCTATTGCTGGCGTTGCAGGTGACGCCTTCGCTGTAGGGGCCAAAATAGGCCAGGTTGCCTTGCTGGTCCCAGATCGCCACGGCCGGGCTGGCCGGTAACTGATCGCTGCCAGGTAGCCCAGGCAGGCTTTCCAAACCGGCCAGCGCTGGCGGCAAATGGCCTTGGCTGGCGGGTTTTTGCACGGCGTAAAAGCGCACGCCCAGCGGGCCGAAGTGCGCTAGCAACTCGGCAAGGTGTTGCTGGTTGCCGACGTTGCAGGGGCAGGCCGGGTCCCAGAAATGCACGATGCGAATCGCTCCTGGGCCAGCCAAGTTTGCCGGCAGACGCAGGCCATCCCCAGTAAATACGGTGGCCTGCGGGCTAAAGGCGCGCACGTACTGCAGTTGATACCACCAGTAAGCGCCCGCCATTGCGGCGCCCCAAAGGACGATAAACAGGCTGGTGAGTAAGGTGGTGCGAGAGGGGCGGCGCATGTTTTATCGGTTCGGGAAGACTATGGTTAAACGACTAGCTTGCCACGGCGCGCGGCTAAGCAGAATATCGCCAGCCGTTAATCTGTCGGCGAAGCTCGTCATGCGGGTCGCCGCGACTCCTGTCTTTTTGTGGAAAGCCTTATGCCTGTGCCTTTTCAGCCCGATCAGCTGCGTGCCAACCTGCGACCCTTGGCCGCAGCTGCGCCGTTAACGCCAGAGCAGCATGCCTATCAGGCTTTTTATGGGATCGATAAGGCCGGCGTGCAGAGCCGGCTGGGCTGCTTTCAGGCGGCCGGTTACCAAGTGGCCGTGCAAGCCTGGTGGCCCGAGCAGCCGGTGGCCACGCTGATTTTTCAGCATGGTTATTACGACCATATGGGCCTGTATCGGCATGTAATCGACTGGGCGTTGCGGATGAACTTTGCCGTGCTGGCCTGCGACTTGCCGGGGCATGGTTTGTCCAGCGGCGCACGGGCCGATATTGGCGAGTTTGCCGATTACCAGACAGTGCTGCAGGGCGTCTTTGCCCAGGCCGAAGCCCTGGACTTGCCGCAGCCCTGGCACCTGTGCGGGCAAAGCGCTGGTGGGGCGATTGTGCTCGACCATTTGCTGCTGGGGCAGGTCAGCGCCAAGGTTGGCCAGACCATTCTGTTGGCGCCCTTGGTGCGCCCGCGCGCCTGGGGCTGGTCGAAATTCAGCTACCGGATGCTCAAGCCCTTTGTTTCCTCGATCCCACGGCGCTTTAACGCCAATTCCAATGATCCGGAGTTTTTACAGTTTATTCAGCGTGACCCGCTGCAGCCGCTGAGCTTGCCAACCGCCTGGGTCGGCGCCCTGTCGCGTTGGGTGCCGAGGATCGAAGCGGCGCCGCGCAGTGCCCGCAGCCCGTTGATTATTCAGGGTGACGACGACATGACGGTCGATTGGCGACATAACCTTGAGGTGCTGCAAGACAAATTCAGCGCGCCGCAACTGCTGATGCTGCCGCAGGCGCGGCACCACCTGGTCAATGAAACGGCCGATTTTCGCGGTCGCTATTTTGATTTTATTAGCCAGCGGTTGAGGTAGGCGTTACTGCCGACTGACGTGGCGATCAGGGCGTAGGGTGGGCGTACGCTGGGATTGGGCTGGACGAAAGACTAGGCGCGCCGTAACCCACCATTGCGGCGATGAGGTGCCGGCCTCTTCGCTGCGCTCAGGAGTCCGGCCTACTGGCTGGCGGTGTTCTGCTCGGCATTCAGGCCGGCGCGCAGGGCGGCGAGGGCGGCCTGATAGTAGGCTTTACCTTCGGCGGACTCGGCAAAGCTGGCGTACTCCTCCAGCTCCAGGTCGCTGAGGTCGCGATAGACGTACAGCAAGGTGTTATCCAGATCACCGGCAATCTGCCCCATCAAGCGTTGCCGCTGGCTGTTGAGCAGGCCCTGGGCTTGGTCGCCGCCGAGCAGGCCGGGAATCATCTGGCTGAGGCTGTCTGCGGCAACGCCGGCCAGGGCCAGGCTCACCTCGGCACCGGCCTCCTTGGCCGGTAGCGCCTGCACCAGGTGGCCAATCAGCAAGCGCCGGGTGGCGCCAGCCTGGCTGCGCGGAATGCCCTTGGCGTTTTGCGCCAGCTGCGCGCGCTGAGTGGCTTGCACCTCACTGGCAATGATCTTGCGGCCCACCGGTGACTGCAAAAAGGCCAAGGCCGGCTGCGGGTCAGGCAATTGCTGGCGCAGGCTGGCGAGGGCGCGTTGGTCCATGGCGGCCGGGGCGAAGCGTTGATTGGAGTTGTCGACCAGCGCCTGATAAATCGCCGGTGGCAGGCTGTTGCGATAACGCGCTTGCGCGGCTTTAAGGGCGTCATGAAAGTGCACGCGCTGCTCTGGCCAGCCGCCAGCCTGATACAGCACGACATAGCGGTCGGCCGCGGCATTCGCGGCGAGGCTGGGCAGGGTGAGTATCAGCAAAAACACAGCAAGAAGGGCACGCATACAGGCTCCTGAGTTAGTCCAGACAGTGTGAAAACTACAGCGCTCGGTTATGCGGCGTTAAAAACAGTCTGAGCCGGGGTATTTTCCGCGTCTGGCGTGCGGCTTGTCGAGGAGAGTTGACGCGGCTGTTAGACTCAGCCGATGTCCAATCCCAATGAAATATCCTTTGCCCCGTTGATTGATGACCTCGCCGAGCACGGTTGGGCCGTCCAGCACGTCGCCTTGCCTGTAGCTCTGACCCTGGCGTTGGCGGCGGAGTGCCGCGCCCGAGAAAATAAAGGCCGCTTGTTGCCGGCCGGGGTTGGCCGTGGCGCCGCGCAAGGGGTGCAGCAGGAGGTGCGCGGCGATCATATTGAGTGGCTGGAGGCCGAGCAATCGCCGGCCAGTGCTGGCTATTTAGCGGTGCTTGAGGCGTTGCGTTGCCAGCTGAATCAGGCGCTGTATCTGGGCCTGGAAGATTTTGAAGGGCACTTTGCGCTGTATCCGCCGGGGGCGTTTTACCTGAAACATCTGGATCGCTTTCGCGACGATGACCGGCGCAGCGTGTCGGTGGTGTTTTACCTCAACCCGGATTGGCTGCCCGAGCAGGGCGGCGCCTTGCGCCTGTATCTGGCCGCTGGCCGCGAGCTGGATGTCTATCCGCAGGCCGGTACCTTGCTGGTGTTTATGTCTGCCGACTGGCCCCATGCGGTACTGCCGGCGAACCGCGATCGACTCTCGCTAACGGGCTGGTTTCGGCGTCGCGCTAACAGCCCGCTGTAGGACTTAGTGGCCCCAGACTCTGATGGTGCCGTGGATATCGGTGATGTCGCGGATTTCCAGGTTGCCCAGATTACTTTCACCGACGTACATATCGGCCGCTACGCGCACTTTAATGGTTTGCGCGGGTAAGCCGCCGTCGATCAACTGCTGGTTGATCGTGGTGAGGTCGGGCAGGGTCAGTTGCAATTGCTGGGTGCCGCCGGCATTTTGTACCACGTCCACCTGCAAAGTTGGCAGGTCGATGCCAAAGAACGGTAGGGTCAGGCCGAGCTTGGCCGGGCCGAAGGCAAAGCCTCCCCCTGCACCATTCGGGCAATCGGTTGGAGACAGGCAGCCATTATCGATTTTGACGTTGCGCAGCGAGATGCTGCTGCCGTCATCGACCCAGCTGACCTTGTTGATTGTCGCCTGCAGGTCAACGCGAATACTGATGCCATTTTGCCCGCTCACCTCGCTCAGGGACTGGTTGTCCAGCATTTGCAGGGCGGCCTGGGCGGAGCCGGCGAGCAGGCTGAGTAGCGCAGCGAAAGCGGGTAACAGGTACAGGCGAGTCGAGGTCTGCATGCTGGCGTATCCTTCGCGACAATTGACGTGTGCGGCCAGTCTGCGTCGGCTTACCGAGCTGCGCCATCGAAGGGTGGCGGTTCTGTTCGAAGGATAGGCCTGGAACGCTTGTGCCAGAGAGCTGCGCCGGGCATTTAAGGTGATCGGGTTGGCAATTTAGCGGCCACTGCTGCACTTTTGGTCGGCGCGCAGGTTGGCGCAGGTGATGGGGTGTTACCGGCAGTGACTGTCAGCCCGTTTGGGTTATTTGCCGCATCTGTTCAGCAACAGTTTTATCGGGAGTCATCATGCAAAAAATTCTGGTCAGCGCTTGCCTGCTCGGTCAGCAGGTGCGCTATGACGGCGCTGGCCATGGCCCCTTTGCTGCCCTGTTGCAGTGGCAGCAGCAGGGTCGGGTGGTGGCGCTGTGCCCGGAGGTGGCCGGTGGCCTGCCGACCCCGCGCGCGCCTGCGGAAATTCTCGGTGGCCAGGGCGGGCAGGTGCTGGACGGGCTGATTGCCGTGCGTACAGTGACGGGCGAGGATGTCAGCGCGGCTTTTGTCGCTGGCGCGCAGATTGCCGCACGGTTGGTCCAGCAGCACGGCATCCGCGTCGCGGTACTCAAGGCGCGCAGCCCGTCCTGCGGCAATCAGCAGAACTACGACGGTAGTTTCAGCGGCACCCTGGTGGCGGGTGAGGGCGTCACGGCCACGGCGTTGCGCCGGCTGGGTGTGCAGGTGTTCAACGAGACACAACTGCCCGAGGCTGAGGCCGCGCTACTGGCTTTGCGGGCATGAAAAAGACTGCCCCAACTACGTGTGCAGGCTCTGTTTTGTAGGCTGGGCTGAAGCCCACCCTACGTTTTGTGCCTACTACGCAATTGCTATCGCCATAAAAAAGGGCAGCCGAGGCTGCCCTTTTTGCTGTTGCGGCGGCTTAGAACAAGACGCGGCTACGGATAGTGCCGTTGACGTGCTGGAGTTTTTCCAGGGCCAGGTCCGAGTACTCGGCGTCGATGTCGATCACCACGTAGCCGACTTTCTCGTTGGTTTGCAGGTACTGACCGGAGATGTTGATGCCGTTTTCGGCGAACACCCGGTTGATCTCGCTGAGTACACCCGGCACGTTGGCGTGGATGTGCAGCAGGCGATGCTTGCCCGGGTGCGCTGGCAGAGCGACTTCCGGGAAGTTGACCGAGGACACCGAGGTGCCGTTGTCGCTGTACTTGACCAGTTTCTCGGCCACTTCCAGACCGATGTTGGCCTGGGCTTCGGCGGTGGAGCCACCGATGTGAGGAGTCAGAATCACGTTGTCCAGGCCGCGCAACGGGCTGGCGAACTCTTCACCGTTGGCGCGTGGCTCAACCGGGAACACGTCGATGGCGGCGCCGATCAGGTGCTCGTCCTTGATCGCGGCGGCCAGGGCTTCAATCACCACCACGCTGCCACGGGCGGCGTTGATCAGGATGCTGCCCTTCTTCATCGCGCGAATTTCTTTCTCGCCGATCATCCACTTGGTGCTGTCCAGCTCGGGTACGTGCAGCGAGACGATGTCGGCCATGCCCAGCAGCTCGGTCAGAGTGGCGACCTGAGTGGCGTTACCCAGCGGCAGTTTGGTCAGCGGATCGTAGAAGAACACCTGCATGCCCAAGGCTTCGGCGAGTACCGACAACTGCGTGCCGATCGAGCCATAGCCGACGATGCCGAGCTTTTTGCCGCGAATTTCAAACGAGTTAGCCGCCGATTTGATCCAGCCACCACGGTGGCAGGAGGCGTTCTTCTCGGGGATGCCGCGCAGCAGCAGAATGGCTTCGGCCAGTACCAGTTCGGCCACCGAGCGGGTGTTCGAGTAAGGCGCGTTGAACACCGCGATGCCGCGTTCGCGGGCGGCGTTCAGGTCAACCTGGTTGGTGCCGATGCAGAAACAGCCGACGGCGACCAGCTTGTTGGCGCAGCTGAAGACTTCTTCGGTCAGCTGGGTACGCGAGCGAATACCGATAAAATGCGCGTCGGCGATTTTCTCTTTCAGCTGATCGTCCGGCAGCGAGCCGGTGAGGTATTCGATATTGCTGTAACCGGCAGCCTTGATGGTGTCCACGGCGGATTGATGGACGCCTTCGAGGAGAAGGAACTTGATCTTGCTCTTGCCGAGAGAAGTCGTCTTAGTCATCTGCGTAAACCTATTGGCCGAATTAAATATGGCTGCGAAGCATCGCTTACAGACGTACTAGACCGGGATAAACCGCTGTCTAACGTCGCCTGGGGGACGCTGCAAAGGGTGCGTATGCTAGCATACGAGACCCCTGAAACACCCACCCCTGGCCGATGAAGCGTGCTCAGGGTGACCATGAATCGTTTGAGAGTTGCGTCCATGACCCATCCCGCCTTGATCGAAGCGCTGCAGACCCTGGTTGAACCCGGCAAGGTGTTGACCGACGCCGATTCCCTCAACACCTATGGCAAAGACTGGACCAAGCATTTTGCTCCGGCGCCGCTGGCCATCGTGTTCCCGAAGACGGTTGAGCAGGTGCAGGCGATCGTCCGTTGGGCCAATCAGCATAAAGTTGCGCTGGTGCCCTCGGGCGGGCGCACCGGCTTGTCGGCCGGCGCGGTGGCGGCCAATGGCGAAGTGGTGGTGTCGTTCGACTACATGAATCAAATTATCGCCTTCAACGAATTCGACCGCACTGCGGTCTGCCAGGCTGGGGTGATCACCAAGCAGCTGCAGAACTTCGCCGAAGAGCAGGGCCTGTACTACCCGGTGGACTTCGCCTCCAGCGGTTCTAGCCAGATTGGCGGCAACATCGGCACCAATGCCGGCGGCATCAAGGTGATTCGCTACGGCATGACCCGCAACTGGGTGGCCGGCATGAAGGTGGTCACCGGCGCCGGCGACATTCTTGAGCTGAACAACGACCTGATCAAAAACGCCACCGGCTACGACATGCGCCAGCTGTTTATTGGCGCCGAAGGCACCCTGGGTTTTGTGGTGGAAGCCACCATGCGCCTGGAACGCACGCCGAAGAACCTCACCGCCATGGTGCTCGGCACCGCTGACTTCGACTCGATCATGCCGGTGCTGCATGCCTTCCAGGGCAAGCTCGATCTGACTGCATTCGAGTTTTTCTCCGACAAGGCCCTGGCGAAGATCCTTGCCCGTGGCGATGTGCCGGCGCCGTTCGAGTCCGAATGCCCCTTCTATGCGTTGCTGGAGTTTGAAGCCAGCACCGAAGAGGTGGCCAACGAAGCCCTGGCGACGTTCGAGCATTGCGTCGAACAAGGCTGGGTGGTCGATGGCGTGATGAGTCAGAGCGAGCAGCAGCTGCAAAACCTGTGGAAGCTGCGCGAATACATCTCCGAGACCATCAGCCATTGGACGCCGTACAAGAACGATATCTCGGTCACCGTCAGCCAGGTGCCGGCGTTTTTGCATGACATCGACGCGATCGTCGCAGCCAACTACCCGGACTTTGAGGTGATCTGGTTCGGCCATATCGGCGACGGCAATCTGCACCTGAATATCTTGAAACCAGAGAACCTGAGCAAAGACGAGTTCTTCGCCAAGTGCGCGACGGTGAACAAGTGGGTATTCGAGACCGTGCAGAAGTACCGGGGCTCGATCTCCGCCGAACACGGCGTCGGCATGACCAAGCGCGATTACTTGCACTACAGCCGCTCGGAGGCCGAGATTGGCTATATGAAGGCAATTAAAGCGGTGTTCGATCCAAATGGCATCATGAACCCCGGCAAAATCTTCCCGCTCTGATTGGTAGATATTGATAGTAGGGATGCTAATGCAGTTTAAAAATCTTAGGGTTTTAAAGGCCTTGATGCTTGTCTCAGCCCTTCAGTTGTCTGGGTGCAGTACAGGGTCGTATCTTCATCCAGAGTCGACAGAAGGTGTGCTTCGTTCGTCTAGTCGTACATGCCCAGGCGCATCGGAAGCTAGGCAGTATTGGATTAAAAAAGCCCAGCCTCCAGTTAGTTGGGTGACGTTGGTTGTTTATGCATCGCTGCCCGGAACGGGAGAGTGGAGTAAGGTTTCGCGTTCTGTCGTGCGCACAGAAGATACCCAGCTCAGGGTGGAGTTTTGGTCATACGTGAAAAGTCCAAGCGCCTACTTTGCAGTCAGCAAGGAGGCTAAAGAGAAGGCACAGAAGATCTATGACGAGGAGCGGCGAATTTCTGAGGTCCCCGTTTTGGTGAGCGCATCGTCGCCATACATAACTTTGATTCTGAGTAGCGGCGAGAGGAAGTCTGTGTTTGTGCCATACCTGCAAACGGCGTTCGACCCAATGAATCGCGATATGGAGTTTGCGCCTATTCATCTTTGGTCTGGCCGACTCGACGACTTCTCGATCATATTTCCAGATGTATTTGTGAACGGCGAAAAGTTTGAGATTTCGCCTGTCCACTACAAGATCAAGGAGGACACCTATATGCCGGTGTTCAACTGTTAAGGACCAAGTTGCGGGTTGCACCTACCTTATGAAATTACGGATTGCACTATGAGCTACCAACACCACTATATCGACGGCACCCGCATTCACTTTCCCATGGGCAAGGTGGTCTGCGTCGGCCGTAACTACGCCGAGCACGCCAAAGAGCTGAACAACCCGGTGCCGACCGAGCCGCTGTTGTTTATCAAACCGGGCAGTTGTGTGGTGCCTATGGATGGCAGTTTCAGCATTCCCAATGACGAGCGCGGCGCCGTGCATTACGAGGCGGAGATCGCCGTGCTGATCGGCAAGCCCTTGTCGCGCAAGCCGAATGCCGAGGAAGTGCTGGACGCGATTTCCGGCTTCGCCCCGGCCCTCGATCTGACCCTGCGCGAGCTGCAAGACAAGCTAAAAGCCAAGGCCTATCCGTGGGAGGTGGCCAAGTCCTTCGATGGTGCCTGCGTGCTGGCGCCTTTCGTGCCGGGCGATGCAGTGAGCGACCTGACGGATATAGGCATCCGCCTGAGCCTGAATGGCCAGCTGCGCCAGGACGGCAACAGCCGCGACATGCTTAACCCGATTCTGCCGCTGATCCAGCACATCTGTGGGCATTTCAGCCTGCAGGCCGGCGACGTGATTCTCACCGGCACCCCGGTGGGTGTCGGCCCGCTGAAGGTCGGCGATCAGTTGTCGCTGGAGTTGGTTGGCCATGCGGGCTTTACCAGCCGGGTGCTGTAAGGCTGTGCCGCAACAGATAACGCCCGTCCTGTACGGGCGTTAGGCGTTTTTGGCCAGGCTTGTAACTGTTTTTTCACCTGGCGTTGGTTACCCTGCGTTGCGTTTGATAACGCTTCAGGCCATGGACAGGCTTTCGCTGCGGTAACCATGAGCCCCCCCTATGTCCCGAACATTTCGTCTCTGTGTCCTCGCCGTTCTGTTGATTGCATCCGTTGCCGCGCTGCACCTTATGCGTCTGGATGCGCGGGCGTTGTTATGGCTGCAAGAGTCGCGCGCCACGGCTGAGCAGCGCGCCAGCGGGCTGTGGTTGCCTGGCTACCAGGCGGTGCTGCAGATCGAAGTGCCAGGTTTTGAAAAGGAAGAGTTCTCCGACCTGAGCTACAACCCGGCGACCGACACGCTGTTCACCGTCAGCGGTAAGCAACCCTTGTTGATTGAGCTGTCGCTGGAGGGCCAGTTGCTGCGCAGCATCCCGATCATCGGCGCGGCCAATCTGGAAGGCGTGGCGGTGCTGGAGGACGGCTATCTGGCGGTGACCGACGAGCGCCAGCACAGCTTGAGCATCTTCCAAGTCGATGCCAACACCAAGGAATTACGCAGCGAACAGGCCGTGCAACAGATCGATCTTGGGCATGCCGAAGATTCGAACAAAGGCTTTGAAGGTCTGGCCTGGGACAAGCGCAACCAGCGCCTGCTGCTCGGCAAAGAAAAGTATCCGGTGATGCTCTACAGCTTGCCGTCCGATGGCCGCAAGGTAACTGGCGAACTGCAAGAGCTAGCACCATTGGACGCGCATATGACTGACCTAGCAGCGCTCACGGTAGACCCGCGCAGCGGTCAGATTCTGGCCCTGTCGCAAGAATCCCATCTGTTGGTTAGCTTGAATCAGCAGTACCAGCCGCAGAGCTTTATCGCCTTGCTGCGCGGCCTGAATGGCTTGGACCATTACATCCCGCAGGCCGAAGGGGTGGCGCTGGATGGCGCCGGTAATCTGTATATGGTTAGCGAGCGCAATAAGTTTTATGCGTTTCGCAAGGCGCCTTAAGCGGCAATAAAAGGCCCTGTACGCACAATGCGTAGGGTGGGCTTTAGCCCACCAGGGGCCTAGTGCAGCCACGGTGGGCTGAAGCCCACCCTACAAGTCGGCCCGTTACATATCCTGGGCATCACTAACAAAGCGGCCGCCAGCCCCGGCGTGCGGGGCTGGCGGCCAGTGCTTCAGCACTCAGGCTTAGACGCTTTCGAAGCCCTGCAACACATTCACCGCGTTGATGCCGATCTCCTCGACGGCATAGCCACCTTCCATCACAAACAGGGTTTGCAGGCCCAGTTGGCCGATGATTTCGCCCATGCGCAGGTAGTCCGGGCTGGCCAGTTTGAACTGCGAGATCGGGTCTTCCTTGAAGGTGTCGACGCCCAGCGAGACGATCAGCGCATCCGGGGCGTATGCGGCGATTTGCCGGCACGCGTCCTGCAACGCCAGGCTCCAGGTCGACCAGTCGCTGCCGGCATGCAGCGGGTAGTTGAAGTTGAAACCCTCGCCAACGCCCTGGCCTTTTTCGTCGCTAAAGCCCAGGAAGTACGGGTACTCGAAGCTCGGGTGGCCGTGAATCGAGGTAAACAGCACGTCGGCCCGGTCGTAGAAGATGTCCTGGGTGCCATTGCCGTGGTGGTAGTCGACGTCGAGGATGGCAATCCGTTTGGCGCCTAAGTCGAGCAGCGCTTGGGTGGCGATGGCGGCGTTGTTCAGGTAGCAGTAACCGCCCATATAGTCGGCAGCAGCGTGATGGCCCGGTGGCCGGCACAGCGCGAACGCCCCGCGCGCGCCCTTGGCCAGTTCGGCTTGGCCGGTGAGGGCGACGTTGGCCGAGCTGAGGATCGCCTGCCAGGTGCCGGCGGTGATCGGCGCGCCGGCGTCGAAGGAATAAAAGCCCAGTTTGCCGTCGATATCGCCGGGTTCGATCTGCCGCAAGCGGCGGATCGGCCAGGTCATCGGCAGCATGTCATGGCTGCGGCCCAGGGCCTGCCAGTCGCTCCAGGCATTCTGTAGAAAATTGACGAAGCCGGCGCTGTGCACCCGACGAATCGGCGCTAGGCCAAAGTCCAGTGGGCCGCGTACTTCGCCAAGGCCCACCGCGCGGGCGCGGGCCAGCACCATGTCGGCGCGGCTGGGCATTTCAAAGCAGGGGCTGAACTTGCCGTCGATCAATTCGGCGGCGCCGTGGTGCAGGCGATGATCGTCACTGTAAATCGTCAGCATAAGGGTCTCCGCAGGCGTCGTAGTGGATGCCTGTTGGGTGATTAGAGATGGCTTCGGGTTGGGTGTAGGAGCGGCCTTGGCCGCGATTAGCCCCGACGCGGTCTATCTGCTGGACCGTGGCGAGCGCATCGCGGGCAAGCCCGCTCCTACAAAAGCCCAGTCTATTTCTTCAGCTTGGTCCACACCGCGCTGCGCAACTTCAGGGATTTCGGCGAGCACAGCTCGAACGGCCGCAGGCGATCGAGCTTGTCGGTCGGGGTGTTGATCGCCGGGTCATCGAACAGGGTCTTGTCCATAAACTTCTCGGCGCCGCTGATGGCGTTGTTGTACTTGGCGAAGTTGGAGGCGGCGGCGATGTTCTCTGGCTGCATCATCCAGTTGATAAACACATGGGCCTCGGCCACGTTGGTGGCGCCCTTGGGAATGGCGAAGTTGTCGATAAAGGCCGCCACGCCCTCTTTCGGGTAGACATAAATCAGGCTGTCGCGTTGCTCATGGGCGCGGTGGTAGGCGCCGTTCCATTGCTGGTGCATGGCCACTTCGCCGGCGGCCATGCGCTCGATGGTGCCGTCACTGTTGTACATGGCCAGCAGCGGCTTTTGCGCCAGCAGCAGCTCTTGAATCTGCTTCGCCTCTTTTGGGTCTTCGGTGCAGACGCTGATGCCCAGATAGCGGGCGGCCGCCGGGTACAGATCGTCGGCGGAGTTGAGGGCCACGACCTTGCCCTTCAGCTCGGCCGGCGGCTCGAAGAAACCTTTCCAACTCTCATCCAGCTTGCCGCCCGGCACCTGCTTGGCGTCATAGCTGTAGCCGGTGGTGCCCCACAGGTACGGCGTGCTGTAGTCGTGCTCGGGGTCGAAGCTTAGGTGCTGAAAGGTCGGCGCCAGATTCTTCAGGTTCGGCAATTTGCTCTTGTCGAATTTTTGCAGCAGATCCTCTTTGACCATGATCTGGATAAAGCTGTCGGACGGCACTATCACGTCGTAACTGCCGCCACCGGCCTTGAGCTTGGCCAGCAGAGTCTCGTTGCTGTCGTAAGCATCGAGGGTGGCTTTGATGCCGGTGTCGGCCTCGAATTTTTTCAGCAGCTCGGGCGGGTAATAGTCCGACCAGTTGGCAAAGTTCAGGGTGCCAGCGGCCTGGGCGTTGCCCGTGAGGCCGAGGGCAATCAGTAGCGACAATGCGAGCGGGGTGCGACGGATCATGGTCAAGCTCCTTGCAGGTGGACGGTTGTGGAGTCTGCTCTGGGCATTGAGCGGGCTCCTAGCGTTTGCGTTGGCTGAGGTAGTAGGACAGGGTCACGAACAGAATCGAGATCACCAGCATCAGCGAAGAAATGGCGTTGATCTTCGGGCTGATGCCCATGCGGATCGAGCTGAAAATATAGATCGGCAGGGTGGTGGAGCCGGCGCCGGCGACGAAGTAGGTGATCACGAAATCGTCCATGGAAATGATGAAGGCCATCATCGCCCCGGAGAAAATCCCCGGCCGCAGCAGCGGCAAACTGATCCGCCAAAACGTTTGCCAAGGCGTGGCGTAGAGGTCTGCCGCCGCCTCCTTGAGCGCCGGATTCATGCCTTGCAGCCGTGCGCGGATCGGCAGGTAGGCGAAGGGCGTGCAGAACACGATGTGGGCGATCAGGATGGTGAACAGCGACAGCTTCAGGGCGATCAGCGAGAAGAACATCAGAATCGCCACGGCGCTGACGATGTCCGGGATCAGCAGCGGCAGGCCTAGCACTCCGCTCATCAGCGTCTGCCCGCGAAAGGCCCGGCCGTGCATGCCCAGCGCCGCCAAGGTGGCCAGGCCGGTGGCGATCAGGGTGGCGAGGCTGGCGACAATCAGCGAGTTCTTCGCGGCGCGCAGAATCTCCGGATCGTTCGCCACTACCGCGTACCATTTCAGGCTAAAGCCTTTCCACAGGGTGGCCGACTGACCACTGTTAAAACTCAGCGCCACCAGCACGATAATCGGCAGGTAGAGGAAGATAAAAAACACCCAGGCGGCCGGGCGCACGCCGGTGAAGCGCCAGAGCGGATTGTTTGCGCTAATCATAGGCCGGCTCCAGTGTTGCTCGATTTGAACCGCATGCTGTAGGTGAGCATGGCCAGCAGCACAAAGCTCAGCAGGGCAAAGGCCAACGCCGAACCAAAGGGCCAGTTGTGCGAGCCGCCGAACTGCAGCTGGATCAGGTTGCCGATCATCAATGCCTTACCGCCACCGAGCAGCTCGGGAATGATGTAGTTACCCAGCGCCGGGATAAACACCAGCAACACCCCGGCAATGATCCCCGGCATGGCCAGCGGAATGATGATGCGCTTGAGGGCCTGCCAGCGATTGGCGCCCAGATCGAAAGCCGCCTCGACCAGGCGCCAGTCGAGCTTCTCCAGGCTGGTGTAGATCGGCAGCACCATAAAGGGCAAAAAGCTGTAGAGCAGGCCGATGATCACCGCCGTGTCGGTGTACAGCAGCCCCAGCGGTTGTTCGGTGATGCCGATGCCTTGCAGGCTGGCATCGACTAGGCCGCCGTTACGCAGCAGCAGAATCCAGGCGTAAGTGCGCACTAGCAGGTTGGTCCAGAACGGTACGGTGACCAGAAACAGCAGCAGGTTACGTTTGCGCTCGCTCTGCAACGCCAGGTACAGGGCGGTGGGGAAGCCAATCAGCAGACAGCCGCTGGTGGTCAGCAGCGAGAGCAGAAACGAACGTTGGAAGATCTGCAGATAGTCGGTGTTAAACACCCAGCTGTCGTCCAGGTCGCGCTCGTAGAAGAAGTTGATATAGGCGTCCAGCGAGTACTGGCCCCAGAGCACGCCGCCGTAGTCGCCGGACTTCAGGATCGAGACCAGAAACATGATGCTCAGCGGCACCAGCAAGAACACCAGCAGGGTCAGCATGGCCGGCGCGGTGAGCAGCAAGCGGCGCTTGAGCAGGCGCTGGGCGGCGATCAGTTGTGGGGTGCTCATTCGCTCAGCACCCGAATGGCATTGCTCGGTACCTTGACCCGCACCTGGTCGCCAATGGCGCAGCCGAACTGGGCGCCATGGTGGTTTTGCTGGCGCACGCGAAAGCCCGACTGACCGGCAACCTTCAATAGATACAGGGTGTCGGTGCCGATATACACCAGGTTCTCCACCGTGCCGGCCAGCTCGCCGTCGGCGGCCAGGCTGATGCGCTCCGGGCGAATCGCCAGGGTCACGCTGCCGGTGCTTGGGCTGCTGGTTGCCAGCAATTGACCGTCGCTGAGGCGCACGCCGCCGCTGTAGCTGTCGCCCTCGAGGAAGTTGGTTTCACCGATAAAATCGGCCACGGTGCGGTTGGCTGGCGACTCGTAAATTTCGCTGGGGGTGCCCACTTGCAGCACCCGGCCTTTGCTTAGCACCGCGATGCGGTCGGACATGGTCAGGGCTTCTTCCTGATCATGGGTGACGAAGATAAAGGTGATGCCGGTTTCGCCCTGCAGACGCTTGAGTTCGATCTGCATCTCTTTGCGCAGCTTCATGTCCAGGGCCGACAACGACTCGTCGAGCAGCAGCACCTTGGGCCGATTGGCCAAGGCGCGGGCCAGGGCGATGCGTTGCTGCTGGCCGCCGGACAGTTGATCGGCACGCCGGCGGCCGACATCCGGCAGCTTGACCAGTTCGAGCATGGCCTTGACCGTCTGCTCGATCTCGTTGCGCTTGAGCCCGCGCATCTCCAGGCCGAAGCCGATGTTCTCGGCCACGCTCATATGCGGAAACAGCGCGTAGCTCTGGAATACGGTATTGACCGGGCGGCGAAACGGCGGCAAATCCTGCATCGGCTCGCCGTACAGGCGGATGGTGCCGCTGGTGGGTTGCTCGAAGCCGGCGATCAGCCGCAGCAGGGTGGTTTTGCCGCAGCCGGAGGGGCCGAGCAGGGTGAAGAATTCGTTGGCGCGGATCTCCAGTGACACTTCGTCGAGGGCTCGCAGACTTTGTCCCTGGTCGGCGAACTCCATGCAGATCTGCTCGATGCTAATGGCGCTGGTCATATCGATATTAAGCTCTAACTGATTGTTATTATTGGTCTTTTTATTGGCTTGCAGAGCGTGCTGAGTGCCTGGCAGCGCTTTGATTGTGGCAGTGCCCGGGGGCTTAGCAGAATGCTAGAAACGGCCAAAAGGGGATAATTGTGGCCAAGTTTTAGGCTGTGTAGTCGTTAGGCGTGCAGGCCCTGCTTTGTAGGGTGGGCTTTAGCCCACCAGTGCTGGATAAGGGCCTTGGTGGGCTAAAGCCCACCCTACGTTTTGCGCTCGACAGGTAGCTGGAATCGCCGCATGTTTAGCGCCGATAAAAGCTCGGCGACTGACCGCTCCAGCGCTGGAAGGCGTGGCGAAAGCTGGCGGTTTCGCTGTAGCCGAGTTGCTCGGCGATGCGGGCGATGGGCAGATCGGTCTGGCCCAGCAGGTGCCGAGCCTTGTCGAAGCGCACTTCATCGAGCAATTGCTGGTAGCTGGTGTTGAGCCGTTGCAGGTGGCGGCGCAGGGTGCGGCTGCTGCGGTGCAGTTGCGCCGCCAGCCGCTCCAGGCTGCCGGCTTCGTGCAGGTGGCCGGTCAGGTGTTGGCGAATCTGCTCCAGCACATCGCGGCCACTGTTGAGTTGGGCTTCGAGTTGCAGGCACTGCTGCAGGCCGTAATGGCAGCTGACCGGGTCGGCAAGCGGTAACGGCCGGTCGAGCAGGGCGGCGTTAAAACACAGGGCACTGACCGGCGCGCCGAAGTCTACCGGGCAGGCCAGTTGCTCGGTGTAGGCGCGCGCATGCAGGGGCGGGCGAAACGCCAGCAGCAGACGGCGCGGCAGAATCGCCTCGCCCAGCAGGTCGCGCACCACGGTAAGCATTGAACTCAGGCAGAGCTCGGTGTTGAACACCGTCAGCTCCGGTGCGTAGCGATAGCCATGCAGGAGCAACTGCGCCTCGTCGCCCTCTTCGTGCAGGCTGAGTTTGAAGTAGGTACCCAGCAAGCTGGGGTAGCTCAGGGCCAGCTGCAACGCGCTGCGCAGGGTCGGGCTGGCGAGCATGCTGTAGCCGAGGATGCCGTAGGCCGACACATGCATGCGCAGGCCCAGGGACAAGCCCAGCGCCGGGTTCTGGGTGCAGCTCAAGGCGTTGGCAAACACCCGCAGCTCTTGGGCGTGGGTGATGAGTTTTTCCGGGGTTTGCAGGTCGGCGCTGCTCAGGCCGCTGTCATGCAGCAGACGCTGTTGCGGCACGTCACTGAGTTGCTGCACCGCCAGTGCGATGGTGTGCAGGGTGGTCAGCGCGCGTGCTTCGGGTAACAGTGAGATGCCCATCGGACAGCCTTTTGGGTGGTGTTTGGTAACTTCAGGTTGCCCGGTTCAGCTTGAATTCAGTTAGGCATGCTATTGATGCGGGCCTATTTTGCGGAGCTTGGCCCATGCGTTATCTGCTTAACCCCCGCGCCCTGTTGTTGCTGGCGCTGTCGTTGGCGGTTTTGCTCGGGTTAGCCGGCGCCCAGCAGCTGCGCTTGTTCGAACGCGGTTGGTTTGCAGTGCAAGAATGGCGCCATGCGCCCGAGTGGCGAGAGCGCTCCTTGTGGCTGCCCGATTATCGGGTCGAAATTGAGGCGCAACCGATTGCCGGGCTGGCCGATAACCTCTCGGCCCTGACCTTTGATCCGGATCGGCGCAGCCTGTTTGCGGTCACCAACAAGCAGGCCGAGTTACTCGAACTGTCTCTGGATGGGCAAATTCTGCGGCGTATTCCGTTAACGGGCTTTGGCGATGCCGAGGCGGTGGAGTACATCAGCCCCGGCATCTATGTGATCAGTGATGAGCACCAGCAGCGCCTGTTTAAAGTGCATGTGGATGCACGCACGCGCTGGTTGGACGCGGCCGACAGCGAGCAGCTGTCGCTGAGCGTCGGCGAGGGCGGTAACAACGGTTTTGAAGGCCTGGCGTATGACAGCGTCGGCCGTCGGCTATTTGTGGCCAAGGAGCGCAAACCGCTGCGGATCTTGCAGGTGCTGGGTTTCCCGTCGCAGGACGAGGGCCAGCCATTTGCCGTGCAGGTGCAGGGTGATGCGGTGCGCGATCAGCGCTTGTTTGTCAGCGACCTGTCCAGCTTGATGTTCGATCAGGGCAGCGGCCATCTGTTGCTGCTGTCCGATGAGTCGCGGCTGGTGCTGGAGTTGGATCAAACCGGCAAGCCGATCAGCAGTTTGTCGCTGTTGGCCGGCATGCACGGCCTCAAACGCAGCGTGCCGCAGGCCGAAGGGCTGGCGATGGACGATCAGGGTGACCTGTATATCGTCAGCGAGCCGAACCTGTTTTACCGGTTCAAAAAGCCACTGTTTAACTAGCAGCCTGTCGGGCTTGACCGTTCGTAGCGAGGGAAAGACCGGTTTGAGGCAGTTTTTGCGCTCTTTTGAGGCGAATCGTC
>JAIERD010000455.1 GCA_019747155.1 Pseudomonadaceae bacterium | reverse complement strand
TCCAGCGAAACCTTCGGCGATGGCCTGCGCCATGCCCTGCGCTATGTGCGGCTGTTGTCCGACGGCCTGAGTGCTAAGCTGGAGGTGGACGGCGAGGTGGCGACCTTGGTGCTGGGCATGAGTGCGCAGGTGCCCCGGCATTTCCCAGAGATGCTCGCCGGCGCGGTTATCCGTATGTTCAGCGCGCTGACCGAAGGCGATTTTGTCCCCCAGCAGGTGCAGTTTATTCACGCCCAGGCGGCGCCCGCCGAGCGCTATCAGCAAGCCTATGGTTGCCCGGTGGCCTTCGATCAGCCGCGCTATAGCTTGATTTTCGCCGCCAGCGTGCTGCAAAAAGCCTCCCGGCATGCCGCGCCCGAATTGCTGCAGATGCACGAGTCGATGGCCCGCCGTCAGCTCGCCGAAGTCGAACGGCTGGACCTGGTGCGGAAAGTCCGTGATCTGATTGCCGAGTTGCTGGTCGACAGCGGCGCGACCCTTGAACAAGTGGCGGCGCGCCTGAATATGCCGGCACGACGCCTGCGCGAGCGCCTGGCGGTAGCCGGCGTGCGCTTCAACGACCTGATTACCGACTACCGCTGCCGCTTGGCCAAAGACCTGCTGCTCAACACCGACGAGCGCATCGAAGTGATAGTCGAGCGCACCGGTTTCTCCGAGCCGAGCACCTTCTACCGCGCCTTCAAACGCTGGGTCGGCGAAACCCCGGTGGAGTTCCGCCGCCGTGGGCGCTTGCCGAAGGCGCAATGACGCCGAGGGGTAGGGCGGACTCAGGAGCGCAGCGAACAGTCCGCCAACTTCAGAGAGTACGCAGTGCGTAGGGTGGGCTTTAGCCCACCGATGTGCGCATGGCTGGTGGGCTGAAGCCCACCCTACAGGCGTACGGCTTAAGCCCCCAACAAACTCTGCCCGCAGACCCGCAACACCTGGCCGGTGACCGTACCTGAGGTCGGTTGGGCGAACCAGGCCACGGCTTCGGCGACGTCTTGCGGTTGGCCGCCTTGGCTCATGGAGTTCATCCGCCGGCCGGCTTCGCGAATGCCGAAGGGAATGGCGGCGGTCATCTGGGTTTCGATAAAGCCCGGCGCCACCGCATTCAAGCTGATGCCGCGCTTGGCCAGGCTCGGCGCCCAGGCGGCGGCCAAACCGATCAGGCCGGCTTTGCTCACCGCGTAGTTGGTTTGGCCCATATTGCCGGCGATCCCGCTGATCGAGGCAAGCAGCACCACGCGGCCGTTGTCGCGCAGTTTGCCGGCGTCCAGCAGGGCTTGGGTCAGCACTTGCGGGGCGCGCAGGTTGACGTTGATCACTGAGTCCCAGAGCGCATCGCTCATGTTCTTCAGGGTCTTGTCGCGGGTGATACCGGCGTTGTGCACCACTATATCGACCCCCTCGCTCAGTGCGTCAACCAACTGTGCGGCGGCATCCACAGCGCAGATATCCAACGCCACGCCTTGTCCGCCGAGGCGGGCGGCCAGTGCATTGAGGGCGTCCTTGGCTTGCGGCACGTCCAGCAGAACCACCTTGGCGCCATCGCGGGCCAGCACTTCGGCAATCGCTGCGCCGATACCGCGACTGGCGCCGGTGATCAAGGCGGTCTGCCCGGCCAGTGGCCGGGTCCAGTCTTTCACTTCTACGGCGCAGGGCGTCAGGCGCAGCACTTGGCCGGAGACATAGGCGCTTTTCGGCGACAGAAAGAAGCGCAACGCGCCTTCCAATTGGTTCTCGGCGCCCTTGCCGACATACAGCAGTTGCACGCTGCCGCCGCGACGGATTTCTTTGCCCAGGGAGCGACTGAAACCTTCCAGGGCGCGTTGCACGCTGGCGGCCACCGGGTCTTTCAGCGACTCCGGCGGGCGGGCCAGAATCACCACCCGTGGGCATTTGCCCAAGCCTTTGAAGGCCGGCTGGAAGAAATTGCGCAGCTCAATCAGTTGCTCAAAACTGGTCAGCGCGCTGGCATCAAAAATCAGCGCCTTGAGTTTCGGGCCGTGCTCGGCGGTCCAGCGCGGCAGGCCAAAGGCGCCCTCGACTGCGCTGAAGTTGTCACTGGTGAGTTTGTTCAGGCAGCTGCTGGCCGCAGTCGCCAAGGCGCCTTCACCGCCCAGCAACAGGGCGCCATCCACCGGCTTGGCGCGACCGGCTTGCCAGCGCTCCAGACGCAGCGGTGCCGGCAGACCCAGTGCGCCGACCAGGCGGCGGCCAAGGTTGGAGTTGGCAAAGGCGAGATAACGGTCGGACATGCTCGGGCACCCAAGGTGAATGTAGGAAAGTTGCGCCACTCTACGCACCGAACCGGCCTGCGCAATTGACCGTGCTGACCGCCAAGTCGGCGAGCCGGCCAATGCTCGGGCGGCTGGGCCCGCTAGTCTGCTCGGCACTTAACCCACGATATTCTGCAGGAGTGAGTCATGACCCAGCTGCGTCGGGTCGCCATTGTCGGCGGCAACCGTATTCCTTTCGCCCGCTCCAATACGGTGTATGCCACCGCCAGCAACCAAGAGATGCTTACCAGTGCGCTGGATGGTCTGGTCGAGCGCTTTAACCTGCATGGCGAGCGGATCGGCGATTTTGTCGCCGGCGCGGTGCTCAAGCATTCGCGCGATTTCAACCTGGCCCGCGAATGCGTGCTGGGCTCGCGCCTGTCGCCAGAAACCACCGCCTATGACCTGCAACAAGCCTGCGGCACCGGCCTGGAAGCGGCGATTCTGGTGGCCAACAAGATCGCCCTCGGACAGATCGACTGCGGCATCGCCGGTGGCGTGGACACCACCTCAGACGCGCCGATTGGTGTACACGAAGAGCTGCGGCACATTCTGCTGGAAGCCAATCGCGGCAAGACTACCGGCGACAAAATCAAAACCATGCTGAAGATTCGGCCACGGCATTTGGCCCCGTCGATCCCGCGCAATGGTGAGCCACGCACCGGCTTGTCGATGGGCGAATCTTGCGAGCTGATGGCGCAGCGCTGGGCCATCCCCCGCGATGAGCAAGACCAGCTGGCGGTGCTCAGTCACCAGAAATTGGCCGCTTCCTATGCCGAGAGTTGGCATGACGACCTGCTTACGCCGTTCCGTGGCCTGACCCGCGATCAGAATCTGCGCGGGGAAATCAGCCTGGAGAAACTCGCCAGCATCAAGCCCTGCTTCGAACGTGGTCCCCACGGCACCCTGACCGCCGCCAACTCGACGCCACTGACCGACGGCGCCTCGGTGGTGCTGTTGGCCAGCGAGGATTGGGCCAAGGCCCGTGGTTTGCCGATTCTGGCCTACTTCAAGGATGGCGAGGCGGCGGCGGTGGACTTCGTCAAAGGGGCTGAGGGGCTGCTGATGGCGCCGGTTTACGCGGTGCCGCGATTGCTGGCGCGCAACAAGCTGACGTTGCAGGATTTTGATTTTTACGAGATTCACGAAGCCTTCGCCGCCCAGGTGCTGTGCACCCTCAAAGCCTGGGAAGACGCCGATTACTGCCAGAGCCGCCTGGGTTTGGCGCAGCCGCTGGGCGCCATCGACCGCAGCAAACTCAACGTCAAGGGCAGCTCGCTGGCCGCCGGTCACCCGTTTGGCGCCACTGGCGGACGCCTGGTGGCGAACCTCGCCAAGCTGATTTCGGTGGCCGGCAAAGGCCGTGGTTTGATCTCGGTGTGCGCCGCCGGCGGTCAAGGTGTGACGGCAATCATAGAATCGGCATCCAACTGAGGTAATCGCCAGCGGCCTTGCCGCTGACGTCCACGAGCAACATCGCAACTCCGTGATTTTAAGGTGGCCCACTTTGGTGGTGCCGCCTTTTTTTTGCCTTGAATTTGCGTTGGTGTGCCGGCGCTTTTGCTTTCTTTTTAGGAGATCCCCCGTCGTCCACACGCCGCGCTGTTGCGCCGCAAACTATAGGAGCCAGCTTGCTGGCGATACTTTTGATCTGCAAATATCGCCAGATCGCCAGCAAGCTGGCTCCTACAGTCAATCTCGTCTCCTCTGCAGTTCGGCGAGTCGTCTGGCATAGCGTGCTGGAGGTCGTTGTGGGGATGCTGCTGGTCGTGCTGAACTGCTATTCAATCCTTCTGCTATCGGTGTTTGCGCCTTGGCTGTTGGCGCGGCGCGGGTAACCTTCTTGGCGCTGTTTTTAATCTCTGCGTAGCGAGTCTGGCATGACTATTCCTCCCCAGCGTTTGCTGTTGCTTGGTGCCTTTGCTTCGCTGTATTTGATTTGGGGCTCGACCTATCTGGCCACTCGCATTGGCGTCGAATCCTGGCCGCCCTTGCTGCTCGGGGCGATTCGGTTTCTGCCGGCGGGTGGCTTGATGTATGGCTTCTTGCGTTGGCGTGGAGTGGCTGCACCGAGCTGGGCTGAATGGCGGGCGGCGGCGCTGGTTGGGGTGTTATTGATCGGCTGCGGCAACGGCGGCCTGAGTCTGGCCCAGCATCTGGGGGTGGCCTCCGGGGTGGCGGCTCTGGCGACTGCCACCGTGCCGCTGTTCAGCCTGTTGTTTGGCTTGTTCTGGGGCCAGCGGCAAAGCGCCCTGGAGTGGGCCGGGATTTTCTTGGGGCTGCTTGGCATTGGCCTGCTCAACTTGGGTGGCAATCTGCAAGCCAGTCCGTCGGGCGCGTTGCTGATTCTGTTTGCGGCAGCCGCCTGGTCCTTCGGCTCGATCTGGAGTCGTCACCTAGCATTGCCGCAAGGGCCGATGGCCAGCGCCACGCAGATGCTCTGTGGCGGCGCGGCGCTGCTGCTGGCCAGTGCCCTCGGCTGTGAGCGGCTGCAGAGCATGCCGCCGTTGGCCGGCTGGCTGGCGCTGCTGTACCTGATGCTGTTTGGCTCGATCCTGGCCTTCAGCGCCTATGTGTTCCTGCTCAAGCATGTGCGTCCAGCGGCGGCGACCAGCTATGCCTATGTCAATCCGGTGGTGGCGGTGCTGCTGGGCATGCTGTTTGCCGATGAGCAAATGGGCCTGGCCGAGGGCTTGGCGATGTTGGTGATCATCAGCGCGGTGGTGCTGATTGGCCTGCGGCGCACGGGCAAGGCACGCCCTTAGCATGCGCCCTCAAGCGTGCCCCGGCGACCCGCTGTGCCTTTGGGCTTGCCAAGGGCCATGACGCTGGCACAATGGCGAGCTTAATAGACGGTATGAAAACTGCTGCGCTTGGTTATGCGGCGTTTTCAACCAGTCTGTAAGCGACTCGCCTAAGGGCGCCGAGCGAAGAGTTACGCAGCAGCTACGGCTGATCTGCATCGCCACATTTCAGTTGCACAGGAGCCCCGGTAAAGCCCGATGAAGACGCCAAAACGCATTGAACCCTTGATCGAAGATGGTCTGGTTGATGAGGTGATCCGCCCACTCATGAGTGGTAAAGAGGCCGCTGTTTATGTGGTGCGCTGTGGTGAGGAGCTGCGCTGCGCCAAAGTTTACAAAGAAGCCAACAAACGTGGTTTTCGCCAAGCCGCCGAGTATCAAGAAGGCCGCAAGGTGCGCAATAGCCGCGATGCCCGGGCCATGGCGAATGGCTCCAAGCATGGCCGGAAAGGCCAAGAAGAAGCCTGGCAAAACGCCGAAGTGGCGGCCTTGTTTCGCCTTGCCAGCGCCGGTGTGCGCGTGCCTAAGCCGTATGATTTTCTTGAGGGTGTGCTGCTGATGGAGCTGGTCACCACCGAAAACGGTGAGGTGGCACCGCGCCTGAATGACGTCGATTTACACCCCGATGATGCGCGTGAGTTTCACGCTTTTATGATCGAGGAAATCGTCAAAATGCTCTGCGCAGGCTTAGTGCATGGCGACTTGTCCGAGTTCAACGTGCTGCTCGGCCCCGAAGGCCCGGTGATTATCGACCTGCCGCAAGCGGTGGATGCGGCGGCCAATAACCACGCCTTCTCGATGCTCGAGCGCGATGTGCGCAACATGGCCGATTACTTTGGCCAGTTCGCCCCGGAGCTGAAATTCACCAAATACGCCAAAGAAATGTGGGCGTTATTTGAGGAAGGCAAGCTGACCCCGAGCAGCAAACTGACCGGCGAGTTTGCCGAGGAAGAAGACGCCGCCGATATCGACGCGGTGATGCGCGAAATCAAGGCCGCCCTGGCCGATGAAGCGCGGCGTATCGCGGTATTGAATGCCGACGACGCGCCCAACGACGAGCCACCACCGCCGCCTTGGATGCAGTAAAAGCAGTACTCGCCGCAGTGGGTGGTCAAGTAAACCTTACCCACCCAGCCGAGCTATTAAGGTCGGTAGGGTGGGAAACTGCGAAGCATTGCCCACCGGGCAGTTGCCGGGGCTTTGTGTAGTGCTCAAAAATGACGGGCACCTATTTAGTTACCCGCTGGGCCTTAGCACAAGGCGAAGCCTGCTAAGGCCGGCGCTGAGTTTTTCAACTGCGCACCAGCCTCGATGCTTGGCTAGAGGGCCTCGGTGGCGGTGGCTTGAATCCGTTTGACCATGGCCCGCAGTCCATTGCCGCGAGTGACGCTCAGGTGCTTGATCAGGTTTAATTGTTCGAAATACTGCTCGATATCGAAATCGCGGATCTCGGCCGGGCGTTTGCCGTTATAGGCGGCCAATACCACGGCCAGTAGGCCTTTGACGATAAAGGCATCGCTGTCTGCGGCGAAGAACAGTCGATCGTCGCGTTGTTGGCTGACCAGCCAAACTTGGCTTTGGCAGCCGCGCACTAGATGCTCGTCGGTGCGTTGAGCGGCATCCATCGGTGGCAATTCGCGGCCCAGTTCGATGATGTATTTGTAGCGCTCTTCCCAGTCATCGAAAAAACATAGCGTCTCGATGATGTCGTTACTGCTGATCTGGGTGTCGAACTGGCTCATATTTTTAGTCCTGGCAAACTGTGCTCGGGTAACCCTGGCACCTTCAAAAGAACATCCCGGTTTCGAGCTGCGCCTCTTCGCTCATCATGTCTCGGCTCCAGGCAGGATCGAAGACCAGCTCAACCTTGACTGTTGCCACATTGGGTACCAAGCGCACTCGATACTCCACGTCGCCCACCAGCACTGGGCCCATGCCGCAGCTTGGCGCGGTTAAGGTCATGCGGATATCCACACGCTTGGCTGGCTGGTCTATTGCCACTGCATAGATCAGCCCGAGATTGACCAGGTCTACCGGGATTTCCGGGTCGAACACGGTGCGCAAGGCTTCCCATACTTGGGATTCGTGGATCAGCTCATCGGTCGGCGCGGGGAAGCTCAGCAGCTCCGGCTCCAGGCCGATATTGGCCGCATCGGTGCCATCAACTCGGACCATCTGACCGTTATAGGTCACGGTGTAATTACCGCCCAACGACTGAGTGATGGTTACAAAGGTATCTTTGGGGATGGTCAGCGGTGTGCCATCGGGGACTCGGCGCGCGGGGCAATCGGCCTGCGCAACCACCATACGTCGTTCCATTTCTTTAACTCACACTGAAGCTTTCGCCGCAACCACACTGGTCTTTGACGTTGGGGTTGATGAACCTGATCTGCTGATTGAAGCCTTCCTTGACCAGATCGATTTGCGTGCCGGACAGTACCTGCAAGCTGTCGCGGTCGATCAGCAATTCGACTTGCTCATCTAGGCGGTAATGCAGGTCGTTGTCGCTGGCCTGCGCGACTAGATCGAGCACATACATAAAACCGGTGCAGCCACTTTTCTTCACGCTAACGCGCACAGCTTTGCCGGCCTGGCTATTTAGCTGGCGGCGCAGATGCTCTAGAGCGGCCGGGGTGACGGTGACCGCTTGTTGGCTTGGATCGAAGGATTCAACGCTCATGCATGACTCCTGAAAATTTGTGCAAGTTTTATAAAAACTCTCTGACCTTGGCCAGCGCCTCGAACAGCCGATCAACCTCGGCAAAGGTGTTGTAGATGCTGAAACTGGCGCGCACGGTGCCAGGAATGCCGAACTGATCCATGATCGGTTGCGCGCAGTGGTTGCCGGTACGTACGGCTACACCCTGCTGATCCAACAACATACCCACGTCATGGGGGTGGGCACCTTCCAGCAAAAAACTCATTACTGCGGTCTTGTGTGCGGCGGTGCCGACCAGGCGCATCCCTGGGGTGGCTTTGGCGCGTGCTTCGGCATAGGCCAGTAACGCCTGTTCGTGCGCCGCTGCGGCGACGCGATCAATGCGCTGCAGGTAATCCACTGCGGCCCCTAAACCAATCACTCCGGCAATATCCGGCGTGCCGGCCTCAAATTTGTAAGGCAGCTGGTTGTAGGTGGTACCGGCAAAACTCACCGATTCGATCATCTCACCACCGCCCTGGTAGGGCGGCATGCTTTCCAGTAATTCAGCCTTGCCATACAGCACGCCCAGCCCGGTGGGGCCAAACAGCTTGTGCGCGGAAAACACGTAAAAATCGCAGTCCAACGCCTGCACATCTACCGGCCAGTGGCTGATGGCCTGAGCGCCGTCGATCAGGCACAAAGCGCCGACGGCATGGGCCATACGCACGATATCTGCTACTGGATTGATGCTGCCCAAAGCGTTGGAGACATGCCCGCAGGCGACCATCCGCACGCGTTCGTCGAGCATCTCGGCCAAGGCGGCCATGTTCAGCGTGCCACTGGCATCCACCGGAATCGCCTCGACCGTGGCACCCATCTCACTGGCAATCATCTGCCAAGGGACGATATTAGAGTGATGCTCCATGGCCGAGACCAGAATCCGGTCACCGGCCTGTAGCTGGCTGCGTCCCCAGCTGGCGGCCACTAAATTGATGCCTTCGGTAGTGCCGCGAGTCCAGATGATTTGTCGGTTGTCTGGCGCATTAATCAAGCCGGCAACCTTGCCGCGCGCTGCTTCGAATTTCTCGGTGGCGCGCTCGGCCAGGGCATGGGCGCCGCGGTGCACATTGCTGTTGTCTTGGCGGTAGTAGTCGACAATGGCCTGAATCACCGCCTCGGGTTTTTGCGTAGTGGCGGCGTTGTCCAGGTACACCAGCGGATGGCCATTGACCTGCTGATGCAGTATCGGGAAATCCTGGCGAATCTGTTCGACATCAAAGGCTGGGGGCGAGTGCCGTGCGTGCTCAGGCATTGTCCAGTTGCTCCAGTTGGGCTGTTTCACGGCCGAGGAGGGCTGCGATACGCGGGCGCAGATAGGCCTGCACCGCCGGTTCCGGCACCTGATTGAGCAGCTCGTTGATAAACCCGAAACTGAGCATGCTCATGGCCTCGGCATGGGACAGCCCGCGGCTCTGCAGGTAAAACAGCGAGGTCTGATCGAGCTGGGTGATGGTTGCACCATGCGCGCAACGCACATCGTCGGCGTAGATCTCCAGCTCAGGCTTGGTGTAGACCTCGGCGTTGCGTGAGGTCAGCAGGTTCTTGTTGCTGAGCTGGGCCAAGGTCTTCTGGGCCTGCGGGTGAATATGAATGCGCCCGTTGAACACCGCCTTGGCCGAGTCGCCAATAATGCCGCGGAACACTTCATTAGTGGTGCAGTGCGGCACACAGTGCTCGACATTGGTGTGGTAATCGATCAGCTGTTTGTTGCGCGGCAGGTAGACGCCATGCAACTCAAGGTGCGCACCTGGGCCGCGATGGTTGACCTGATAGTCGATGCGCTTCAAGCGGCTGCCTTGGGCCAGAGTGAAGCCGTGAAAACGCGCATCACGTTGTAGCTCTACATGCACGCCGCCCACATGCAGCAAGTCTTCCTGCTCCAGGTTGATGCGGTAATGTTGCAGCTGGGCATTGGCGCCCACCACCACCTCGGTCAGGCCATTAACGAAGCCGTTCTGGCTGTCTGTGCTGGAAACGTAATGCTCGATCACCTCAGCCCGGCTGCCTTCTTCCAGCACCAACAGCACGCGCTGATTGCTCACCGCCGGTTGCGCCTCGGGGGTCGCGATATTGAGGATATACACTGGTTTTTCCAGCGTCTGCCCCTTGCCCACCTGCACCAACACACCGTCGGCCAGCCAGGCATTGCTGAGTGCGGCAAACAGGTGTCGCTGCACATCCACCACTTGGCCTAGGTGCTGTTGGATCAGCTGTTGCTGCGCCGTGTCGGCATCGGCAAAGCGCAGCACCCCTTGCGGCAATGGGTTGGAATGCTCAGCGGCAAAATGGCCGTTGATAAACACCAGACGGGTGGCGTCCAACGGCATGGCTTCGATGCCGGCCGGCCACTCCCTATTGCCAACTGAGGCCCAGCGGTGCGGGCTTGAACTCTGCAACGGCGCCAATGGGGTGTTTTGCCATAACTCGGTTTTGCGCCCTGGCCAGGTGGCCGCCGCCCAGTCTGCTGCGCCCTGTTGGCGCAAGCTGGCCAGCCAGGCCGGACTGTTCTGTGCGGCGGCTAGGGCGATGGCGTTTTTTTGAAAGTTAGTCATGGTTTCAGGCGGCCCCGTTTTCCAACCAGCTGTAGCCTTTGGCTTCCAATTCGAGGGCCAGGCTCTTGTCGCCGGATTTGACGATGCGGCCATCGGCCAGGACATGCACGTAATCGGGCACTATATAGTCCAGCAGGCGCTGGTAGTGGGTGACCACGATAAAGCTGCGCTTGCCGTCGCGCATGCTGTTGACGCCTTCGGCCACCAGTTGCAGGGCGTCGATATCCAGCCCGGAGTCGGTTTCATCGAGAATGCACAGATCCGGTTCGAGCAGCATCATCTGCATGATCTCGTTGCGCTTTTTCTCGCCACCGGAAAAACCTTCGTTAACCCCGCGCTTTAAAAAACTCGCATCCAGGTCCACCCGCTGGCTGGTAGCCCGGGCCAGTTTCATAAACTCGACCGCCGACAGCGCCGGCTGCCCGCTGTGCTTGCGTTTGGCATCCACCGACACCTTGAGAAATTCCATATTGCTCACACCGGGAATTTCCACCGGGTACTGGAAGGCCAAAAACAAACCTTCACGGGCCCGTTCTTCGGTGCTCATGGCCAGCAAATCGTGGCCCTTAAAGGTGATGACGCCGGCAGTGGCTTCATAGCCCGGGCGACCCGAGAGGACATTGCCCAGCGTGCTTTTGCCGGAACCATTGGGACCCATAATGGCGTGTACTTCGCCGGGCTTGATCTCGATAGAAAGGCCTTTGAGAATTTCAAGGCCTTCAACTTTTGCTTGTAAGTCTTTGACTGATAACATATTTAATGCCTGATATCGGTGTGAATTGGGGGCGTTCGAGATCGTTGCGAGGTGCTCAGGTCAACCCACTGAGCCTTCCAGACTGACTTCCAGCAACTTGCCGGCCTCAACCGCGAACTCCATCGGCAACTCCTTGAACACGTCGCGGCAAAAGCCGTTGACGATCATCGAAATGGCCTTCTCGGCGTCCAGTCCGCGCTGCTGACAGAGGAACATCTGGTCATCGCTGACTTTGGACGTGGTCGCTTCGTGTTCGACCACGGCCGTGGGATTTTTACTTTCGATATACGGGAAGGTGTGCGCGCCACAGCGATCGCCGATTAGCAGCGAATCGCACTGGGTGTAGTTGCGCGCCCCGTCGGCGCCCGGATTGATGCGCACCAGTCCCCGATAGGAGCTGTTACTGCGGCCTGCAGAAATCCCCTTGGCGATGATAGTGGAGCGGGTGTTCTTGCCGAGGTGGATCATCTTGGTGCCGGTATCGGCCTGTTGGAAATTATTGGTCAAGGCCACCGAGTAGAACTCGCCCACGCTGTTGTCACCCTTGAGGATGCAGCTGGGGTACTTCCAGGTGACCGCCGAACCCGTTTCCACCTGGGTCCAGGAAATCTTCGCGTTAGTGTGGCAAATGCCGCGTTTGGTCACGAAGTTGTAGATACCGCCCTTGCCCTCGGCATTGCCCGGATACCAGTTCTGTACCGTCGAATATTTGATGGTCGCGTTATCCAGCGCAACCAACTCGACCACCGCTGCGTGCAGCTGATTCTCATCGCGCATCGGCGCGGTGCAGCCTTCGAGGTAGCTGACGTGGCCGCCGTCCTCAACAATGATCAGGGTCCGCTCGAACTGCCCGGTGTTTATCTGGTTGATGCGAAAGTAGGTCGACAGCTCCATGGGGCAGCGCACGCCCTTGGGGATGTAGACAAAGGAGCCGTCGGAGAACACCGCCGAATTGAGTGCGGCGTAATAGTTGTCCTTTTGCGGCACCACGCTGCCCAGGTACTTCTGGACCAGCTCAGGACAGCGGTGCACGGCTTCGCTGATCGGGCAGAAAATCACCCCGGCCTCTTCCAGTTTGGCGCGGTAGGTGGTGACCACCGAAACCGAGTCAAACACCGCATCCACCGCGACCCCGGCGAGCATTTCTTGCTCGTGCAGCGGAATACCGAGTTTGTTGTAGGTGGCGATCAGCTCGGGATCTACCTCATCAAGACTTTGCGGCTTGTCGGCCATGCTTTTTGGGGCTGAAAAGTAGGAAATGGCCTGGAAGTCGATTTCCGGGTAATGCACATGGGCCCAAGTAGGCTCGTCCATTTCCAGCCACGCGCGGAACGCTTTCAGGCGCCAGTCCAGCAGCCATTGTGGTTCGCCTTTTTTTGCCGAGATAAACCGCACGGTGTCTTCATTCAGACCGGGCGGCAGGGTGTCGGACGCGATATTGGAATGAAATCCAGCCGCGTAGTCCTGCTTCATAAGGCTTTCGACTTGCTCAGTCACGGTATCACCTCAGTTATGCCGCCAATCGGCGAAGGCCCTTGGCGGCAAAGTCAGTTCAAGCTTGTAGTCGCACAGTGCGAATCAGGCGGCTCTAACGGCCGCTGCAAATAATGTGTTGCGCGCTTGTAGTCGATGGGACTGGGGCGCGGTCGGGCTCGTTCTGGCGCGAATACACCCCTTTGATATCCTCGCGACAGACCAGGTCTGCCAGGCTGATATCGTTTAAAAACTGCTGCAGGCGTTTACTCAGGTCCGACCACATGTGATGGGTAAGGCACACCTCACCCTGCTGGCAGTCGGCCCGGCCGAGGCAGTGCGTGGCATCCATAGAGTCACCCGCCGCGTCGACGATCTGTGCCACGCTGATCTGTGCGGGACTGCTTGCTAAGCGGTAGCCGCCGCCGGCCCCGCGAACACTGGTTACCAGCTTGCAACGGCGCAGCTTGGCAAACAGCTGCTCTAAGTAGGAGACAGACACCCCTTGACGCTGGGAAATTTGCGCCAAGGTGATGGGGCCTTGATCCTCATGAAAGGCCAGATCAAGCATCGCCGTTACCGCATAGCGCCCTTTAGTAGTCAGTCTCATTAGCGGTACCTAGCCAGTTAAGCTGACTTCTACGGTACAATAACCGACTATTTTAGTCAACTATTAGGGGCCTGCCGGAGTTTGTGCATTGGCGCTTTGAACGGCACGTAGAAATATCTTGCTCAATGCGCTAGCGGATAATTTGCTCAGCGCGCCGAATGAGCATGGCCCTGCTGGATCGGCTGACGCACCACTGCCATATCGTTGAAACAGGCAGCGAGTCCTACCGCCTGTAATACCCTCCGCCACGTCATCAATGCCAGCACTAGTACGTACGGCCGCTGCCTGACTCCAGCTCCTTGATGATCGGGCAGTCCGGTTGCGCATCACCGTGGCAGCTGTGCACCAGCTCTTGCAGGCTGTCGCGCAGGCCGATCAGCTCGGCGATCTTCTGATTCAGCTCGTTAATATGTTCGCTGGCCAAGGCTTTTACGTCGCTGCTGGCGCGTTGGCCGTCTTGCCATAAGGCCAGCAGTTTGCCGACTTCCTCCAGAGTGAAACCCAGCAGCCGGGCTCTTTTGATAAAGCTCAGTTGCTGCAGGTCTTGCGGGTTGTAGTGGCGATAGCCATTGGCGCTGCGCCCGGCGGCCTGCAGCAGGCCAATCGACTCGTAATAACGGATCATCTTTGCCGACAGGCCACTGGCCTTGGCGGCCGCACCGATATTCATTGCTTATCCTCGGGTAGTTTTGCCTTCCAACGCTTCAGCAGCAGTGCATTACTGACCACGCTGACGCTCGACAGGGCCATGGCCGCGCCGGCCAGCACCGGGTTGAGCAGGCCGAAGGCGGCCAGCGGCAGGCCGATTAGGTTGTAAACGAAGGCCCAGAATAGGTTCTGGCGGATTTTATGGTAAGTCTGCCGGCAGATGGCCAGCGCCGCCGGCACCAGTTGTGGATCACCGCGCAGCAGGGTAATGCCCGCGGCGTGCATGGCCACGTCGGTGCCGCCGCCCATGGCGATGCCGATGTCAGCGGCGGCCAGTGCCGGCGCGTCGTTGATGCCGTCGCCAATCATCGCCACCCGGCCGTGCTGCTCGCGGGCGCTTTGCTTGAGGGCGTGGATGCGCGCGAGCTTGTCGGCCGGCAATACGTTGGCTTGCCGATCATCGATCTGCAACGCATCGGCCACCGCATTGACGCTGCCCAGGTTGTCGCCGCTGAGCAGGTGGCACTGGATGCCGAGCTGCTGCAGTTGCGCGATGGCGGCGCTGGCGCCGGGCTTCAAGCTGTCGCCAAACGCCAGCAGGCCGAGCACTCGCGGCTGCGGCGCCAGCTCCAGTAACCAGGCCAGGCTGCGGCCCTCGGCCTCCCAGGTGGCGGCGCTGGCGGCCAGGGCGCCGGGGGCCAGCCCGTGCTCGTTGAGCAGACGTTGATTGCCCAGGGCCAGTTGCCGTTGCTGCAACGTGGCTTGGGTGCCTTTGCCCGGCAGCGCCTGGCTGTCGGTGATGGCGCTGAGGCTTATATTGCGGGCGTGGCAGGCGGCTAAAACCGCCTGTGCCAGTGGGTGTTCGCTGCCTTGTTGCAGGCTGCCGGCCAGTTGCAACAGGCTGGCTTCGTCACCTTCGAGTGCTTGCAGGTGCACGACCTGTGGCTGGCCCGAGGTTAGGGTGCCGGTTTTGTCGAACACCACATGGCGAACATGCTGGGCGATTTCCAGCGCCTCGGCATCCTTGATCAAAATGCCGTGCCGGGCGGCGACCCCGGTGCCGACCATGATCGCCGTTGGGGTGGCCAAACCCAGTGCGCAAGGGCAGGCGATCACCAGCACCGACACGGCATTCAGCAGCGCCACCTCAAGGCCAGCACCTTGCAGCAGCCAGCCGAGCAGGGTCAGCAGGGCGATGCCGAGCACCACCGGGACGAACACTTGGCTGACGCGGTCGACCAGCTTTTGAATCGGTGCCTTGCCGGCCTGGGCGTTTTCCATCAGTTGGATAATCTGTGCCAGTTGGGTTTCGCCACCCAGCGCAGTGATGCGCACCAATAAACGCCCTTCGCCATTGATGGCGCCGGTACTGATGGCGTCGCCGGGGTGCTTGGCCACCGGTAGGCTTTCGCCGCTGAGCAAGGCTTCATCGGCATGGCTTGCGCCTTCCAGCACTGTGCCATCGACCGCAAAGCGTTCGCCGGGCTTCACTACGATCAGCTCATTGAGTTGCAGGGCGCTGATCGCCACTTGTTCCTCATGGCCGTCGCGTTGGCGGGTGGCAAACTCCGGGCGCAAGGCTTCGAGGGCGCGCAGGGCGCTGCTGGTCTGGCGTTTGGCGCGACTTTCGAGGTATTTGCCGAGCAGCACCAAGGCAATCACCACCGCCGAGGCTTCAAAATACAGATGAGGCATGCCGCCGGCCGGGGTGATCCACCACATGTAGATACTCAGGCCATAACCGGCGCTGGTGCCCAGCGCCACCAGCACATCCATATTGGCCGAGCCTGCGCGCAGGGCGCGGTAAGCGGCCCGGTAAAAGCGTGCGCCGAGGATAAATTGCACCGGGCTGGCCAGGGCAAACTGCAGCCAGGCCGGCAGCATCCAGTGCACCCCCAATGGCTCCAGCAACATCGGCAGCAACAAGGGCAGCGCCAGGGCGATGGCCAGCAGCAGGCGCCAACGTTCGTGTTGTAAGGCGAGTGGGTCGGCGGCGCTTGGCGGTGCGTCGGGCGCAATGAGTGCGGCCTGATAACCGGCGGTTTCGACTGCGGCTATTAGCGCCGCACTGCTGACTTCGCCGATTAGCTGCAGGTGCGCCCGTTCGCTGGCCAGATTGACCGCCACGCTTGCGACGCCGACCACCTTGGCCAGCGCGCGCTCGACGCGACCGGCGCAACTGGCGCAGGTCATACCGCCGATACGCAGCTCCAGGCTGTGGTTGGGCACGCTGTAGCCGGCGGCAGTGATTGCGGCAATTAACGTGTGGGCTTCGATATCGCGGCCTTGCACCTGGACGCGCTCGGCTAACAGATTAACGCTGGCGCTGAGTACACCGGGGACTTGCGTCAGCGCCCGCTCGATGCGGCCGGCGCAACTGGCGCAGCTCATGCCGTTGATGGGCAGGTCGATTTGGCTAGACATGGTTAGGTATCCGTTAGTGCTGAGGCTCTGTGTTCGTCGGGTGAAGTTCAATCCAGCCGACGGCTACGCAAAGCATCAACCTTGACCCCCTGGCAAGGTCAAGCCCCTATGGCGCGCTGGGGATGTGCACCAAGTACAGGCCGTTGCCACCGAGGGCGATGCGGTATTTGCGGATTTCGCCGGCCTTCAGCTCGATGTGTTCACCACGGATTTGCTCGAAGGCTGGAATGCAACCGGTGCCGCCGAGCATGCCCATGCGGATCGACAGCTGGCCAGCGGGCAGGTTGAACGAGGCCGACTGGCCCTGATACAGCCGCGACACCAGGTGGTTTTGCAGGTAAATACCAATGTCGCAGGGGGTGGCGACCTCAAGCCGCTCGCGGGAAATAATCAGCACGCCGTAGTCCATCTGCGGCTCGCTGTTGGCATTAAAGGGCACGGCCAGCAGCGCCAGCAGTAACAGAGCAAACCTGGGCATAGCCACCTCGGAGTCGGTAGTCGGATCAAGCATGGTTATTCAGCTTGGCGGTTGGCGGGCTTGTCGGCAAGTGCGCGGCGACCGATTTGGCGCAGTTGTTGACGAGGTAACGTGAGGGGCGCGGTGTGGTTGGGCGCAGCGGCTAATATCTGTTAAACAATGTAAGGTTTCAAAGCGGTGGATAGATCAGTAGCATTCAGACCATGAATGCTTTTATTGCTTGAATTCAGCTGTCACGGAGATGACGTTATGCACCTGAGTCACCACTGCCACACTGCGTTTTGCAGTCTTTCTCTTAGCCTGTTGCTCAGTCCGTTGGCACTGGCCGCAACCCCTGCGCAGTCACCGCCGCCACCGGCAGTGAGCATTGAGGTGGTTCAGGTCGCGACTCAGCCGCTGGTGCTGGAATACCCGGCGCTAACCGCCGGCTACAAACAGGTGCAGGTGCGGGCGCAGGTCAATGGCATTTTGCGTGAGCGCAGTTATGTCGAGGGCAGCAAGGTCAAGAAAGGCCAGGTGCTGTTTGTCATCGACCAGAAACCCTACGAGGCGGCCCTGGCTCGGGCAAAAGGTGCGCAAGCCCAGGCGCAAGCGCGGTTATGGCAAACCGAGCGGGAAATGAAGCGGATTCGCGAGTTGCAAAAACGCGGTTTCGCCAGCGAGAAAGAACTGGATGACGCCACCTCCAACTTCGAGCAGAGCAAGGCCAACCTTGAGTCGGCCAAGGCCGATGTGCAGTCGCGGCAAATTGACCTCGACTACACCACAGTCGAGGCGCCAATTAGCGGCGCCAGCAGCCAGGAGACAGTCTCCGAGGGCAGTTTGATGGTGGCCGGCGATCCGAATGCCAGCTTGCTGACCAGCATCACCCAGCTTGACCCGCTATACGTGAACTTCTCTTACCCCGACTCCGATGCCGAGCGTTTTCGCCGCGAACTGCAGGCCGGTACTGTGCGCTTGCCCGACGGTAAAAAACTCAGCGCCGAGCTGAAAATGGGCGATGGCTCGCTGTACCCGATTAAGGGTACGGTGGACTTTATCGACAGCCTGATTAACGCCGGCACCGGCAGTGTCAGTGCCCGGGTGGTGATTCCCAACCCAGACTTCAAGCTGTTCCCAGGGCAGTTTGTGCGGGTGCAGATTGAAGGCTTGAGCATTCCTGACGCCATCTCGGTACCGCAGCGGGCGATTTCGCAAACCGCCGGCGGTACGGCGGTATTTGTCGTGGATGAGCAGAGCATCGCCCATGTGCGGCCCGTGACACTTGGCTCGACAATCGGCGAGCGCTGGATTATCAAATCGGGCCTCAAGGCTGGTGAACGGGTGATTGTCGAGGGTTTACCCAAGGTGCGCCCTGACCAGCCGGTGAGTGTCAGCGCTGCGCCGGTTGCTCAATCCGCGTCTAAGCCTTAAGGAGCGCCGCCAGTGATTTCACGCTTCTTTATTGACCGGCCGATCTTCGCCGCAGTCATTTCGATTGTTATTACCCTGGCTGGTCTGATCTCGATCAAAGAGCTGCCGGTTGCCCAGTTCCCACCTATTTTGCCGCCCCAGGTGGCGGTAACCACCAGTTATCCGGGTGCCAGCGCCCAGGTGATTGCCGAAACTGTCGCCGCGCCCTTGGAGCAAAAGATCAACGGCGTGCAGGGCATGATTTACCAGCTGTCCAACTCGTTCAGCACCGGCAACATGACCCTGCAAGTGTATTTCGATGTGGGCACCGACCCGGATCAGGCCACCACCGACGTGAATAACCGCGTCCAGCAAGCCTTGGCGCAATTGCCCGAGCAGGTCCGCCGCCAAGGTGTAGTGGCCAAGAAAAAATCCTCCGACATTCTGCAGATGGTGGTGTTGTACTCACCGGATAACAGCCTTACCCCGACCTATATCAGTAACTACGGGGTCATCAACGTAGTGGATGAGTTGGCGCGCTTGCCAGGGGTCGGTGATGTTGCCCAGTTCGGCGCGAAAAACTACTCCATGCGCATCTGGCTCAAACCGGACAAGTTGGCGCAGTTCAACATGACCCCGTCGGATGTGTCCGACGCGATTCAAAAACAGAACTCGCAATTTGCTGCCGGTACTTTTGGTCAGGAACCGATGGCCAATCGGCAAGACTTCACCTACACGGTGACCACTGACGGACGCTTCTCCGAACCCGAGCAGTTTGAAAATATCATCCTGCGTACCGATGCCACCGGCGCCAGCTTGCTGCTCAAAGATGTCGCGCGGGTTGAGTTGGGCGCGCAAGACTACGGTATGTCCACGGTTTTAAATGGCCAGCAAAGCGCGGTGTTCGGGGTGTACTTGTCGCCCGGTGCCAACGCCCTGGAGACGGCCAAGCTGGTGCGGCAAACCATGGAGCAGGTGTCCAAGCGCTTCCCGGACGGCATCGCGTTCACCATCCCTTACGACACCACGATCTTTGTTGATGTCTCCATCGAAGAAGTGCTGCACACCTTCGTTGAAGCGCTGTTGTTGGTGATTCTGGTGGTCTTTGTGTTCCTGCAAAACTGGCGCGCCACGCTGATTCCGGTGTTGGCGATTCCGGTGGCGCTGGTCGGCACTTTTGCCGGCATGTATGCCTTAGGGTTCTCGATCAACCTGCTGACCCTGTTTGGCTTGGTGCTGGCCATCGGTATCGTGGTGGACGACGCCATTGTGGTGATCGAAAACGTCGAACGGGTGATGCGCGACGATAAGCTGCCGCCCCGGGAAGCCACCATCAAGGCCATGGAGGAGGTAACCGGGCCGATTATTGCCGTGGTGTTGGTGCTCTGTGCAGTGTTTATTCCGGTCGCCTTTCTCGGCGGTTTGGCCGGGCAGATGTACAAACAGTTCGCGATCACTATCGCCATTTCGGTGGCGATCTCCGGTTTGGTGGCCTTGACGCTGTCGCCGGCGCTTTGCGCAATCCTGCTCAAGGCCGATCATGCCGAGCACACACCAATTGCCCCATTTCGCTGGTTTAACCGGTTTTTCGATGCGGTGACCGAAGGCTATGGCAAGGGCGTGAGCTTCTTCCTTAAGCGCTCACTGCTGGGCGTGGCGCTATTTGGCGGCATGCTCGGGCTGATCGTACTGTTGTTCGGCCATGTACCCAGTTCCTTGGTACCCGATGAAGATCAGGGCTACGTGTTGAATGCCTATATCTTGCCGCCGGCCGCTTCACTGTCGCGCACCAGTGCGCTCACTGACAGCTTCGATAAAAAACTCATGGAGCATCCAGCCGTCAAGAACGTGGTGACTCTGGCCGGTTATGACGTGCTGACTTCGGGGAATCGCAGCGACGTCGGGGTTTCGTTTATTACCTTTAAAGACTGGAAAGAGCGCACCACCCCTGAGTTGAATGCGATGAACCTGACCCGCACCTTTATGGGTATGGGGCAGTCGGAAAAAGACGGTTTGGTGTTGTCGTTCAACCCGCCGGCAATTACTGGGATGAGCACCACCGGTGGTTTTGAGGGCTATATCCAAGACCGTGTCGGTGGCAGCGCCGATCAGCTCGCGGCTAAAACCGCTGAGTTTATTGCCGCGGCCAAGTTGCGCCCCGAACTGGTCGGTTTGCGGACTACCTTCGATGTCGGCGTGCCGCAATACCGCGTTGAACTCGATCGCACCAAGGCGCAGGCGCAAGGCGTGCCGATTGCCGATGTGTTTACCGCCATGCAGTCGACCTTCGGTAACTACTACGTCAACGACTTCAACAAGTTTGGTCGTACCTGGCAAGTCACCTTGCAGTCGGAGTCGGAATTCCGTGGCAAGCCCAGTGACTTGGGTAAGGTCTTCGTGCGTTCGACGTCCGGCAACCTGGTGCCCTTGTCGGCGCTGGTCACGCAAACCCGGGTACTGGGGGCGAACATTTTTACTCACTTCAATATCTATGCCTCGGCCAAGGTGATTGGCGGGCCGGCGCCGGGCTTCAGTTCGGGGCAGTCGCTCAAGGCGATGGAGGAGGTGGCTAAAGAGGTGCTGGGCAGCGATTACCATTTGGCCTGGGTAGGTTCCGCCTACCAGGAGCAGGCGGCATCGGGCTCCAGCAGCATTGCCTTTATCTTTGGCTTGGTCATGGTGTTCCTGATTTTGGCGGCGCAGTACGAACGCTGGAGCCTGCCATTGGCGGTGGTTACCGCAGTGCCCTTTGGCGTGTTCGGTGCGGTGCTGGCGGTGTGGCTGTTTGGTCTGAGCAATGACGTGTACTTCCAGGTTGGCCTGTTGGTGCTTATCGGGCTGGCGGCGAAGAACGCGATTTTGATCATCGAGTTTGCCGTGCAGTCCCGTGGTGAAGGCATGCCCCTGATGGATGCGGCGTTGCATGCGGCGAAGATGCGCTTTCGGCCGATCATCATGACCTCCCTGGCCTTTATTCTCGGTTGCGTACCCTTGGTGCTCAGCACGGGTGCCGGCAGTAATAGCCGGCATTCGATTGGTACCGGGGTGATTGGTGGCATGCTGGCGGCCACGGTGCTGGCGATCTTCTTTATCCCGATGTTTTACGTGTTGGTGGAGAAGTTCTCCGGGTTGCTGAGCCGCAAAAAGCCTCAGGCGCCGGTTGTCGCTGAACCTACGGCAGGCGAGTAAGTTGCAGTCAGTAACGCCGCCAACCGAGAGGTTGGCGGCGTTGTCGTTTCTGAACGGTAAGATTTAAGCCCTTGGCATGAGTGTAAAAATGAATCTGCGAATTTTATTGTTGCTGGGTGCGCTGAGCGCCTTCGGGCCCCTGGCGATAGATTTTTATCTACCCAGCTTTCCGGCGCTGGCGCTGGCCTTCGCCACCGACGTTGAGCGGGTGCAACTGACCCTGGCGGTGTATTTCATTGGCTTGGCCGGCGGTCAGCTGATTTATGGGCCGCTGGCAGATCGCTTTGGTCGGCGCCGGCCGCTGATTTTTGGCGTGCTGTTGTTCAGCCTGGCCTCGGTGGTGTGTGCGCTGGCCACCAGCCTGGAGTGGCTGATCGCCGCGCGGTTTTTGCAAGCGCTGGGCGGCTGCGCCGGGATGGTTATTGCGCGGGCGGTGGTGCGTGACCTGTGTGATCCGCTGGCCTCAGCCAAGGTGTTTTCCCAGCTGATGCTGGTGATGGGCTTGGCGCCGATCTTGGCGCCCTTGGCTGGCGGGGTGCTGTTGACGCAGTTTGGCTGGCAGTCGATTTTCGTCTGCCTGACGCTGTTCAGTGGCCTCTGTGCCTTGGCCGTGGCCTGGTGGCTGCCAGAGACCTTGAGTCGGCACTCGGCGCCAGCCTCGCTGCGGGCGGCGCCCAGGCAGTACTTGCGCCTGCTGGCCGACCGCCAGTTTGTCGGTCATGCCCTGACTGGCGGGTTGGTGATGGCGGGGATGTTCGCCTATATCGCCGGCTCGCCTTTTGTCTTTATCGAGCTCTACGAGGTGCCAGCGCAGAGTTATGGCTGGTTGTTTGGCAGCAATGCCGCCGGCTTTATTTTGTTTGCCCAGGTGAACTCGTGGTTGCTGCGCCGCCATGGCCCGGCCTATTGGCTGCGCCGCAGCGTCTGGGTGTATTTGGCCGGGGCCTTGAGCTTGCTGGTGATCAGCCTGGCGCAACCCGCGCAGTTGTGGCCGCTGCTCGTGCCTTTGTTTGTGGTGGTGGCCAGCTTGGGTTGTTTGCTGCCCAACGCCTCGGCCTGCGCCATGGCTGGGCAGGCCAGCCATGCGGGCAGTGCCTCGGCGTTACTCGGCTTTATGCAGTTTGGCTTGGCCGCCGGCGCCTCGGCGTTGGTCGGCGTATTGCATAACGGCACGGCGCAACCTATGGCTGCGGTAATCAGCCTGTGCGCCGTGCTGGCGGTTATTTGTGCGCTGCTTACTGCCCGCTCACAGCCCGCCGCTGCGCGCCTCGGCTAATCGGTTTAACCGGCGGCGCGTTGCTCTACACGGGGTAAAAAGTGCGGTGCGTGCAAGCGCGCCTCAAGGGTGGCGACGAAGCTGCGTGCCTCACTTTCAGTGCGAAAGCTTACGGCGTGTTGGTCCATGCGCACTTGCCAGCAGGTGCCTTTGGCCATGGTTAGCGGACGAATGAGAATATTCATAAAGGCCACCTCGCAAAAAGAGTCTGCAGTGTAGGCCTGGCTGATGGCAGTTCTATGATTTGGATCAAGCGACCGACTGACGGTGATTAATTAACCATTCGCGCAAGTTTTCTAGGCTCAAGGGGCGGCTAAATAAATAGCCCTGGGATTGCTCGCAACCCAGCCGGCGCAAGGCCGCGAGTTGCCCGCTGGTCTCCACGCCCTCGGCGATGACGGTCAGGTTGAGGCTGCGGGCGAGGGTGATGATGGTGGCGACTATCTCGAGGTTGCCGTGATCCTCGGGCACCCCGTGCATAAAGCTTTGGTCGATTTTCAGCTTGTCCAGCGGGAAGCGCCGTAGATACGCCAGTGACGAATAGCCGGTGCCGAAATCATCGACCGCCAAACGTAAGCCCAAGCTTTTCAAAGCGCGCAAACTGGCCTGGGTTTGCGCTACGTCGTCCATCAATGCGCCTTCGGTAATTTCCAGCTCCAGACAACTGGCGGGCAGACCGCTGTCATTCAAGGCATCGCGCACCTGCTTGAGTAGGTCGGGCTGGCGAAACTGCCGAGGCGACAGGTTAACCGCCACGGTGTCCAGCGCCAGTCCTTGACTGCGCAGTGCTTGCGCCTGGCGACAGGCTTCGCGCAGCACCCAGGTGCCAATGGGCACAATCAGCCCGGTTTCTTCGGCGAGCGGAATAAAATCCGCCGGCGAAATTATCCCCTCCGGGCTATTCCAGCGTACCAAGGCCTCGACGCCTAGCGGTTTGCCGCTTTCGGTATCGACCAGTGGTTGGAAGTGCAGGATAAATTCACCGCGCTTGATGGCTTGGCGCAGCTTGCTCTCCATGGTCAGACGACTGTGGGCGCGGGTGGTCAGCTCCTGGGTGTAAAACCGGTAGGTGTTGCGCCCTTCGGCTTTGGCTTGATAGAGCGCGGCGTCGGCATTGCGGATCAGCTCGTCAGCGCTCTGGCCGTCGTCGGGGTAATAACTGATGCCAATGCTGGCGCCAAGGTAGGCGTCGCGCTCATTGCCCAGCGGCAGCGGGCGCTCAAACAGTTGAATCAAGGCTTGGGCAATCTGCGCGGCTTCTTCGGGGCGGGTTAAATTCTCCAGCACCACCAGAAACTCATCACCGCCCAGGCGTGCCAGGGTGTCCTCATTGCGCAGGCGTTGTTGCAGGCGTCGGGCCACGGTGATCAGCAGCTCATCGCCGACCGCATGACCGAGACCGTCATTGATGGTTTTGAAGTGATCGAGGTCGATAAACAACACCGCCACCCGCTCGCCATGCCGTTGGGCGCGCTCCAGGGCGTGACTGAGGCGCTCTTGGGCAAACAAGCGATTGGGCAGGTCGGTGAGCGGATCGTAGTGGGCCAGGTGGGCGAGCCGCTCTTGGCTGTCTTTGAATTGGCTCAGGTCGGTGAAAGCCAATACATAGCGCGGCTGCGCCGGGTCACAGTCGCGTACCCGACTGGCGTTCAGCCACAGCGGGCAGAGCGAGCCGTCGGCGCGTCTGGCGGTGAGTTCACCCTCCCAGTCACCTTGGGCTTTCAGGCCGCGCCAGATATTGCGATAGCGGCTGCGTTCGGCCGAATTACTGAGTAATAACGGCAGGCGGCTGCCCACCGAGGCCTCGGCGGGTTGCCCGGTGATGGCGCTATAGGCCGGGTTACTGGCCAGAATACGCCGCTGCCCGTCGACGATCAGCACCGCCTCGCGAGTGCTGTCAAACACCGTGGCGGCTTGGCGCAGGGCCTGTTCCTGTTGCTTGCGTTGGCTGATGTCCTCGACCAGTGAAATAAAGTAGTGCGGCTCGCCGTTGGCATGGCGAACCAAGGTCACGCAGAGATTGGCCCAGAGCAGGCTGTGGTCGGCGCGTAAGTAGCGTTTCTCCATGTGATAACTGCGAATCTGGCCGGCCAGCAATTGCTGCATTTGGCTGAGGTCAGCGGGCAAGTCGTCGGGATCGGTCAGCTCCTGGACGTGCAGTCCGGTCAAGCGTTCCTCGCTGTAGCCGAGCAGCTCGCAGAACTGCCGGTTGACCCGCAGCAGTTCGCCGCTGGGCGACACGTGGGCGATGCCGAGGGCGGCATGTTCGAAGGTGGCGCGAAAGCGCAGTTCAACTTCATGGCGCGCCGCCTCGCGCTGCTGTTGCTGCAGGGCCAGCCCGGCGAGGCGGGTGAATTCGGTCACCAGGGCGATATCGTCGTCACTGGGTAGGCAGCACTCGTGATAATAAATACCAAAGGTGCCCAGCACCTGGCCGCTGTCATTTTTGAACGGCAATGACCAGCACGCCTGCAGGTCGGCGGCGCGGGTCAGTTCGCGGTAGTTTTGCCAATTGGGGTGGTTTTGCAGGTCTTCGGCGATCACCAGCTCACCGCTGGCGGCTGCCGCGCCGCAAGAGCCAACGCCCAATTGCGCGCTAATACCGTTGGTGGCTGCGCAATAGTCGCTGGGCAGGCTTGGAGCGGCAACCAGCTGCAGTTTGCCGGCATTTAGTAACATGATCGACACGCGCATCTGCGGGTTCAATGCCTCCAGGCGTTCGGCGATGCTGCTCAGGGTGCTGTTGAGTGGGGCTTGCATAAGCAGTTGGTCGAGCACCAGATTACGCGCCAGTTGCAGCTCTTGGGCCTGATGCTGGGCATGGATGTCACTCAGGCTGCCTTGCAGGCCGTGGCCGTCATCCAGGCTCAACTGCAGCTCGACCCAATGCAGCTGACCGTCGGCGCGGCGCAAGCGGCATTCACCACTCCAGCCGCCCAGCTGGCCGCTGAGTATTTGTCCGGCGTGGCTGCTCAGCGTCAGGGCGTCGGCGGGGTGCAAGAAGCTTGGCAGGGCCTGGCCGAGGCTGCTGCGTTCGGCGTGCCCGGTAATAATCGCCCAGGCTGGGTTGAGAAAACTCAAATGCAATTGTGGGTCGCAGAGGAAAATCGCCTCATCGAGCTGATTGAGCAGTTGCCGGTAGCGCGCCTCGCTGTTGTGCAGGGCTTGGTGGGCGGCTTTTTGTGCACCCAGGTCGATATCGACACAGTACAACTCGACCTGTTCATGGCTATTGCGCAGCAGTAAATGGCTGGAATAGACCCACACCAGTTCGCCGTTTTTGCGCTGCAATTGCAGTTCGGCGGCTGGGATCGGTGCGCCGCCGGTCAGCATTTTTTGTACATCGCTGGCTACTTGCGCGCGTAGCGGCGCCGGAACAATCAGGTTTTCCAGTTGCTGGCCGAGTGCTTCAGTGCGTGAGTAGCCATACAGGTCGCAACTGGCCTGGTTCCAGTAAATCACCCGGCGTTGGTGGTTGTAGCCCTGCACGGCAATCCGAGGGGTGTGTTCGAACAATTGCCGAAAGCGTTGTTCGCTCTCGCGCAGAGCCTGTTCGTCCCGTTGCTGCTGAGTGACGTCCTGCAGGCTGCCATAGGGCACGCCCGCTTCGTCGACTTCGCCACGCAGCAGCAGCCAGCGGCAATGGCCATCGGCCGTCGGTAGCAGGCGTAGCTCGATGAGCAGGGGCGCATGGCCGTTGAGAAAGTGCTGCCAGGCCTGCTCGGCGGCTTGGCGGTCGCCTGAATGCAGCCACTCCAGCAGCGCGGCAAAGCTGTTGGCCTGGCTCTGTGGCGGCTGGCCGAGCAGCGTTAGCGCGGACGCCGACCAGATAAATTTGCCGGGATATTGCCAGTTGCCCAAGTTGGCATTGCGCTGCGCCAACTCTAATTGGCGGTTGCTGGCGCTTAATGCGTCAAACAGGCGCCGCTTGACTCGTTGCTCGCGCAGGCTGAGCACGCCGATCAGCAATGCGCTGAGCAGCACGAAGGCCAGGCCCTTGTAGGTTTGCAGCAGCTGAGTAGCGGTGCTGTCGAGGTTAAGCGAGCCGAGTAAGCGGTCGCTGAGCAGAATCCATGCGGAGCTAAACAAGACATAAATGCCGGCTAAGCGCAGCGGCTGGTGCAGATCGGGTTGCATCCTTACCCCCTGAACACAAGAGGTAGGCGGCGGCTGGGCTGCAGCGGCCTACTCAATGGCGACCTGCTGCAGTTTAGTTCCTAGGGAAAAAAGGGCCGCACATTCAGCAAGAACTATCCGATCCTGTTGTTGCGGTTATTGCGTGACTTTGGATATAAGCGCAGCGCCTGAGCCCTGGACGCTGCGTGCTGTTGGCGGCTGTACGCAGCGCTCCGTGATTTAGGCCAGCCGTGCATCGAGGCTGTTTTGCGCGAGCTTTTGCGCTTGTTCGCGGCTCATGCCGAGGCCGTCATGCAGCGCCATAAAGTTCTCGGTGACGTAGCCGCCAAAGTAGGCCGGATCGTCGGAGTTGACCGTAACCTTGACGCCCATTTCCAGCAGTTTGCGGAGGTTATGCTGGCCCATGTGCTCGAACACCTTGAGCTTGGTGTTGGACAGCGGGCAGACGGTCAGCGGGATCTGCTCATCGATCAGCCGTTGAATCAATTGCGGGTCTTCGGCGGCGCGCACGCCATGGTCGATGCGGCTGACCTTGAGTAAATCCAGCGCCTGCCAGATGTACTCCGGCGGGCCTTCTTCACCGGCATGGGCGACGGCCAGCAAACCTTCGCTGCGGGCCTTGGCGAATACCCGCTCAAATTTGCTCGGTGGGTGGCCCAACTCCGAGCTGTCCAGGCCGACGGCAATAAAGGCATCGCGAAACGGCATGGCTTGTACAAGCGTATTGAAGGCTTCTTCTTCACTGAGGTGACGCAGAAAACTCAGGATCAGACCACTGCTGATACCCAATTGTTGCTGGCCGTCTTTGAGCGCCTGCTGGATGCCGGTCAGCACCACCTCAAAGGGAATGCCGCGGTCGGTGTGGGTTTGCGGGTCGAAGAAGGGTTCGACGTGGATGACGTTCTGCGCTTGGCATTTTTGCAGATAGGCCCAGGTCAGGTCGTAGAAGTCCTGCTCGCTGCGCAGCACATCGGCACCCCGGTAATAGAGGTCGAGAAATTCCTGCAGGTTATTGAAGGCATAGGCCTTGCGCAGGGTTTCCACATCCGCCCAAGGCAGGGCGATCTGGTTGCGTGCGGCTAGGGCAAACAACAGTTCGGGTTCGAGGGAGCCTTCTAGGTGCAGGTGCAATTCGGCTTTGGGCAGTGCATTGAGCCAGTCGTACATGGCGGCCTCTCATCGGCGGGCGGAAAATCGGGGAGTTTAACTCCCTGGTCAATAATCTGGCAGCTGCAGTTGTTGGTGAATAAATGATCAGTTCGAGCCAGGCCAAGGCCGGGCTGGCTTTGGCTGAGTAGTGCAGGGCTTATCCACAACCTTGTCCACCGTCGACGTGGACAACTACAGAGCCGCTACGGACTGGCCGGCGGCACTGCAGAAACGCTCTGATTAAACTTAAAAAACCATTAAAAACAGCTTGTTATCTGCGGATTAGAGTTTTCTGAGGAGGCTTGAGCAAAAAACGCACAATAGTCTGCAGGCCGCGTCTGGGCAGGGCTGGCGATGGCTGTCCAGGGTTTATCCACAGCGCTGTGCACAGAAGTTGTGGGTGCTTTTGGGGCTGTAGCTCTTGTAGGAGCCAGCTTGCTGGCGATGCTGTTGCCAAGCTGGCTCCTTCGGAGAGTGCTGCGTTGTTAGCCCTTGACCGGCGGTGTCAGGCCGCAACCTTTGAGGATGATTTGCGTCAGGTTGGCGGTGGCTTTGGCGAAGTCTTCTTTGGTCTGGCGCGAACGCCCGCTGACCCGGCTGATCGAGCTGGAGAAGTCGGCGTAGTGCTGGGTGCTGCCCCACAGCAGGAAGATCAGGTGCACCGGGTCAATCGGGTCCATCTTGCCCTGGTCGATCCAGGCCTGAAACACCGCCGCCCGGCCGCGAAACCATTCCTGGTAGTTCTGGTTGAAGTGCTCGGCCATGCATTCGCCACCGCTGATTACTTCCATGGCGAAGATCTTCGAGGCCTGCGGCTGGCGGCGGGAGAACTCCATCTTGGCGCTGATGTAGTTGGCCAGGGCGCTGGCCGGATCATCTTCGGCGCGCAGGTTGCTGAAGGCGCTGTCCCAGAGTTCGAGAATATTGCGCATCACCTCGACATAGAGGCCCTGCTTGCTGCTGAAGTAGTAGTGCAAGTTGGCTTTGGGCAGCCCGACCCGCAGGGCGATGCTGTTCATGCTGGTGCCTTTGTAGCCGTGGCAGGCGAACTCTTCGGCGGCGGCGGCGAGTATCGCTTCTTGGTTTTTCAGACGGATGCGGCCGGTGGCTTTTTCTGCTGTTGCGAGGTTGTTGCTGTCGATGCTCATCAGTCTTTCCGTGCTGGTTTCGAGGCGTGCGCATTGATACCGCAGCCGTCTAGATGGGGCAAGCCGCACGCGATAAAAACCTGACCATTGGCCGGTTAAAAGTGAAACTAGTCAGGTTTTTTAGCTGTTGTGCGCCATGTTGGCGCACAACGCCGAGTGCTATGTACCCGTTTACCGATTCCGTAGGATGGGCTGCAGCCCTCCGCCTTTGAATACCCTAATATTGGTGGGCTAAAGCCCGCCCTACGTAAGCCTGTAGCCGACATCTCAGCACAGGTAACTGGGGCATAGCCTCTAGTTGCTGCTGCTGGCCAGGGCTTCGAGAAAGCTTTCCAGTACCAGGTGCGGGCGCCGACCTTTGCGGGTGACGGCCGCCAGGCTGACCTCGTAGAAACATTCACTGGGTTTGAGCACCCGCAGCCGGCCCTGTTGCAGCCATTGCTGGGCGTAATGGTCGGGCAGGTAGCCGATATAGCGGCCGGTCAAAATCAAAAACG
>JAIERD010000621.1 GCA_019747155.1 Pseudomonadaceae bacterium | reverse complement strand
TCATCTGCTTCATCGGGAAACTCGGTGGGTGGGGTCGCGGTATTTTGCCAAATCAGAAAGTCTTTTTCAGAGTTTCCTTAGCCAAGTAGTCGAGCTCATCGCAGAGCGCGGCGAGTAAGCCGGCGGTATCTGTGGCCTCGCACACGATGTAGCGGACTTGGCCTTTGACCTGCACCGCTTTGGCGAACGGGCAGAGGTTCAGGCCGATGACGGCGCGGTCCACCCAGGCGCGGGTGTGGGCGATGAACTTGTCGTTACTCATGGCTGCGGCTGCCAAGACTCAACTTTGCCCTTGGCTTCGAGAAAGTCGATGACCTGCTCGGCACGGCTGAGTTTGAGCACTTTGATCATGATCATCGCGTCGAGGTAGCAGTGGATAAAGCAGCGCTTGTACAGGTCGCGGTATTCGGGGATCTGCTCGTGGATCATCACCACGGTGCCGCAGGCGTGTTGGAACATCTTCTCGGTCAGGTCTTCGTCGTCGATGCCGCGAAAGTAGGCGGCAATCGCCGGGGCCATTTTGAACAGGTCTTGTTCTTCGATGCCGGGGCTGTCGGCGCGGATCGCTTCGGCTTCTTCGAGCGCCTCTAGGGCTTCGCGGGCCCAGGCTTTGAGGGTGTTGGGTAGAGCCTGTCGAGCGGACATAAAGTTAACCTGAGTGCGAGGGTCGATAAAAAGGCCGCGATTGTAGCGCCGAACAATGGCGTCGGCACGGCTCGTTGGTCGCCCGGGCCCAGGTTTACCTCGGGTGTGGGCGCTGAGGGCCTGTCAAAAATAAACTACTGCCCTTGGCTGTGAGCTTTTTATTAGCCGTCTTAAATCATGTAGTTAGTGTTTGTGTGTGGCGCAAAAAATGACCGTCTGTAATTTTTATCCGCTCAAAGCACGGTATTCGTTTGACATATTTTACGGCTTAGGCAGACTGCGCCCCCGTAGTGTTCGGCAAGTGACGTATGCGTTAGGGGGATTTGCCTTGTCCCTGTATCCGCCAGTCGACCCTTCGTAACTAAAAACAACAATTTTGCCTGTCGTATTGCTCTGCCTTGCGGCCTTACTGGCGCAGGCGCAACCCGACAGGCCTGAGCTTCTGGAATCAAACACATGCTGATCTGGTTTGTTGTCGGTTATCTGCTGATTACTGTGGGTATTGGTCTTTACGCGTCGACCCGCGTGCACAACTCCAAGGACTTTGCGGCCGGTGGGCGCAGTATGTCGTTCCCGCTGGTGATGGCCATGGTGTTTGCCACCTGGTTTGGTTCGGAGGCCGTACTGGGCATCCCGGCGACCTTCATCGAAGAAGGCTTCGCCGGCATCGTCGAGGACCCGTTTGGCTCCTTCGGCTGCCTGATGCTGGTGGGTGTTTTCTTCGCCCGTAAGCTCTATCGGATGAACCTGCTGACCCTGGGTGACTTCTTCCGCAAGCGCTTTGGCCCGAACGTCGAGCTGATCACCAGTCTGGTGATCATGGCCTCGTACCTGGGCTGGATCGCCGCGCAACTGACTGCCCTGGGCGTGGTTTTCAACGTCTTGTCGGACGGCTCCATTAGCGTGACCCAGGGGATGCTCATGGGCACGGCAATCGTGCTGGTCTACACCCTGTTCGGCGGCATGTGGTCGGTGGCGCTTACCGATACCTTCCAGATGGCGATAATCGTCGTCGGCCTGGGCTACCTGACCTGGCTGATCGGCGACATGGCCGGCGGCCCGCAGAAGGTCCTCGCTCAGGCGGCCAGCGAAGGTAAGTTCACCTTTATTCACAGCTTTGACGCCCGCGATATCGTCGCCTTTATCGGCGCGGCGGTGACCATGATGCTCGGCTCGATCCCGCAGCAGGATGTGTATGCGCGGGTGATGTCGGCCAAGACCGAGAAGATCGCCTCCCATGCCACGATTGCCGGGGCGATCTTCTACCTGGCCTTTTGCATGCTGCCGATCTTCCTGACCTACGCGGCGTCGATCATCGATCCGGCCATGGTCAAGCACTTCCTGGAAGAAGACGCGCAGATGATCCTGCCGCACCTGATCATGGAGCGTACCCCGGTGTTTGCTCAGGTGTTGTTCTTCGGTGCCTTGCTGTCGGCAATCATGTCCACGGCCTCCGGCACCTTGCTGGCGCCGTCGGTGACCTTCACTGAAAACGTACTCAAGCGCTTCCGCCCGAACATGAGCGACGTCGAGTTCCTCAAGGCCATGCGCTGGACTATCGTCGCTTGCGCGGTGATCACCTGCTCCTTCGCCCTGTACTCCGATGCGAGCATCTACGAGATGGTTGGCGGCGCCTACAAGGTGACCTTAGTGGCCGCTTCGGTGCCGCTGATTGCCGGCTTGTTCTGGTCGCGGGCCACCACTCAGGGTGCGTTGCTGGCGATTGGTTTTGGTTTGTTGTCGTGGCTGAGCCTGGAATACAACTACCAAGAGACGGACTTCTGGCCGCCACAGTTGGTCGGTTTACTGATGAGCACCTTCGGCATGCTGGCCGGCTCGCTCTTGCCGCAAGTGATCGGCCTGCGCCGCGAGTCCGCAGAGCGCAGCGCCACGGGGGCGCAAAACGCCTGAGTGCGTTGTTAGCGATTAAATTTGCGTCGGGATGAAGCCCTGCGAGCGAAACCAAAAAGGCCAGTCGAGAGACTGGCCTTTTTGTTGGCGGCGTTTTTTGCCGTATTGCGCGGTCAAATCGGCCATGCGGCGAATCGCGGTCACGACATTCTCGTGGCTGATGCGCTGCTCTGGTTTGCGCTCTACAAGGGGCTCGGGTCGGGAGCTGTCGGGCGTGCAGCAGTAAGGGTTTTACCCTCGATGGCCGCTCGCTTGGCCAAACTTTGGCTGGGTGTTAATTGCCGCGCGGGCTGTGTCCCGTCTTTCGAAACTGTGTCCGCTGCGGTACCTTTGTCGGACAAAAGACCCATCCAGCACGCTGACGGTTCGAGCGACACCGTGCAGTCTTGGACGTCCCCCAGCGTATTCTCGGCATGTATGTGAGGCAGATTGAGCGTAGAGCGTATAGAGCCTGAGCTGGTGCTCAAGGTCACGCCACCGAGAGGGCAGAAGTCCGCCTTGGTGCGTCCACGTTTAAGTTTTGCCAGTCCGCAATTGCTCGACAAGATGGCCATTGCGGTGCACGCCCCGGCCGGTTTCGGCAAAACCCTGCTGTTGGCGCAATGGCGGCGCGAGAGCCTGTCGCGCGGCGCCATAGTGGCGTGGTTGACCCTGGATGAGCGGGATAACGGCATGCGTTTTGTGCAGGGTCTGGCCGCTGCCATGGCAGTCGGCAGCGGCCGCCCGGCGTTCGCCCAATCGGTCGAACGCCTGCTCGGTCACACCAGTGACGAGCTGGAAGCATTGACCGGCTGGCTGGCCGATGTGGTCGATCTGGGCAGTGAAATCGTGCTGATTCTCGACGATGTGCATTGCCTGCCCGAGCAGACCGTTCGGCATTCCCTGACCTATTTGCTGCATAACGCCCCGGCTAATTTGCGGGTGGTGATGGCCTCGCGCGGGCGTCTGAGTTTGCCGGTCGGCGACTTGTTGGCCCATGCGCAATATGCCCAGCTGGGTGTTGATGAGCTGCGCTTTCAACCCGAGGAAACCTTAGGGTTATTAAGCGCGCGCTTTGCGGGGCGGGTCGATGCCGACCTGAATATGCGCCTGCATGAGATTACCGAGGGCTGGCCGCTGGGCTTGCAATTGGCGCTGGCGGCCTTGGAAAAAAGCACCGATCTGGCCGCTGCGGTGCAGTCGCTCTCGACCTGCTCGGGGGATATTCAACAGTATTTTGTCGACAGTCTGATCGCCCGTTTGCCGCGCGAGCAGGTGGATTTTTTGATCCGCATCGCCCTGCTCGATATGCTGCATCCGCAGCTGTGTGCGGCCTTGGTGGAGAACCCGGCGGCAGGCGAATGGCTGCAGCAGTTGTGCCTGCTGACGCCGATTTTTGTCGAAGGCCTGGACTCTGACTGGCTGCGTATTCATCCCTTGGCGCTGGAGTTTTTGCGTGGGCATTTTGTTCGCCTGCCGCTCGCCGAGCGCCAACAGTTGCACCAAAAAGCTGCCGGTTGGCTGGCGGAGCATGGCTTGTTTGAGGAGGCCGCCCGCCAGGCATTGATGGCAGGCAGTGCCGAGCAGGCGCATCAGTTGGTCGAGCACTGCCTCTACGACATCATGCTGCGCGGCCAGTTTGGCCGGGTGCTGGAGTGGATCGAAATTCTGCCAACGCTGGAAGTCGGCGCACGTCCGGGGTTGCGTCTGGCGGCCGCCTGGGCGCTGTCAATCGGGGCGCGACATGCCGAGGCGGCGGGCCTGATTGCGCATATTCAAAATGACCCGCAGGCCGAGCCGAGCAAGCGCTTTGAGGCGGATGCGATTGCCGCAGCGGCGGCAATGTTTGCCGACCGACCTGATGAGGCCTACCGGATCATCGCCCCCTGGTTGGACCAGCCGGCCTTTGGCTCGGCGCGCTTGCAGTCGATAGTCGCGGGCCATCGGGCGCGCTTTAGTTTGTTCAGCGGCCAGCCGGAGAAGGCCCGGCATCTTTGCCAGAATGCGCCGAGTTATGACTGCCCCTACGGCCTGGATGCGATTCGCGGTTTCAATCAGTGGTGCTTTGGCGGCTCCTATCTCTGGGAGGGGCGCATGTTGCCGGCGCAAAAAGTACTGCGCGCCAGCCTTGAGAAGGCCGAGCAGGACATCGGTCGGCGCAGTGCGGTGGCGGTGTCCATCGCGGCAGGCCTGGCGGCGGTGCTGCTGGAGTGCGACGAGGTACAGGAAGCCCATGGCGTGCTGGCCAATCGACTGGACGCCATCGATCGCGGCGCGGCGCCCGAATCCATTGCGCTGGGTTATGTCACTCTGGCGCGCCTGGCGGTGTTGCAGGGACAGTTGCAGCGCGCCTATGAACTGCTGGATGCGCTGTTTGCCCTAGGTGAAATACGCCATACCCCACGCTTTGTGATCGCCTCGCTGTTCGAGCAGATTCGCATGCACAGCCTGCGCGGCCATGCGGATACCTGTCTGGCGTTGTGGCGCCGGCTGGATGTGCTGGTGCCGGACTCGGTGCGTGAACAGCGCGGGTTGCTCGGGCCGGAGCTGGCGGTGCATGTGTTGCTGGCCAAGGTCTATGTCTGCCTGGCGCAGCGCGACTGGGCGGCCATGCTGACAGCCTTGGAACCAGCGGCGTTGCTCGCCGAGCGTTTGCGCCGTGGCCGCGAGAGCGTGCAGATTAAATTGCTCAAGGCGTTGGCACTGCGCAATGCCGGTGACAACGGTTTGGACATATTGCGCGAGGCCGTTGGTCTGGCAGAAGACTACGGCATGCGCCGCTCACTGGAAGACATTCATCCAGAGATTGCCGAGTGGATTCGAACCCTGCGCGCAGACGAAGGGCAGGCCGCCTTGGCCGTCTCCCTGACCTTGCCGCCGGCCCCTGCGACGCGCAATGAACAGGCTCATGCGCAGGTGGCGGCCAGTCGCCTGCTGACGCCCAAGGAGCGCGAAGTGCTGCAGCTGTTGGCGCGTAATCTGTCCAACAAGCAGATAGCCCAGGCCCTGAGTGTTGGCGAGGAGACGGTGAAGTGGCACCTGAAAAACCTGTTCGGCAAGTTCCAGGCCGGTACCCGCAAACATGTGGTCGATCGCGCCTATATGTTAGGGATTTTGCACGCCGCAGATTGATCGGCGCGCGTTGTCCTACACCAGGGGTTAGCCCCAGCCACTCCCCCCCCCAACGAAGGGGGTTCCGATAGCCCCTTCCGACGCCTAGTCTGCAATCCATGTTCAGGCCGGACTGCGTGTGGGTAATGGTCCGGCAAATAACCTGTTTTTGTTTTGGCGTATTCGTCGCTAATTGCAGCTGACTCGGCTGCGCAGTCGTCCAGGAGCACAGGCTATGGCTCGTAAGGTGCTGGTCGCGGGGGTTGGTATGACCCCATTTGCGCCCCTGGGCGGTCTGGTCAGCGCCGCCAGCTTGGCGCAAAGAGCGATTCGTGCGGCGTTGGATGATGCACGGGTGGATGTGGATCTGATCGATCAGGCCTACAGCGCCTATGTGTATGGCGGGGTGGGGCTGGGCGATAGCGTGCTGGCAACGGCCGGCCTGGGTGGCATCCCGCTGTTCAGTTCGCGCGATGGTTGTGCGGCCGGTACTGCGGCGTTTCAGCAGGCGCGTCAGGCGCTGCTGGCCGGCGAGGTGGAATGCGCATTGGTGGTGGGGTTTGACGCCATGCCGGCGGGAATTTCCAGTAACCAGTTTTTTGCTTTGGACGAAGTGCCGCAGCCAGACTGGGATGCGCTGCTTGGTCGTGATGAGCCACTGGCGGCCCTGCAGCGCCGGCAGTTTCCGGCGGCCTTGTATGCGGCGCAAACCCATTGGCTGCTGACGCATATGAATATTCACGAGGACAGTTTTGCGCGGGTTGCTAACCGTGCACGGCAGCAGGCGGGGCTTAATCCGTTTGCGCTGATGCCGGCGGCAGAAGACGGTACGGGTTGGTTGCCCCCCTACCTGTGTCGTCCGGCGAGCGGGGCGGCAGCGTTATTGTTATGCACCGATGAGTTCGCTCGGCGCTATGGTTTACGTGCAGAAGTAGCAGTGCTTACCAGCGTGCGCGGCAGTGATACGGCGGCTGAATTAGAAGGTATTAATGTGCTGGATGTACTGGGCCGGGCAGTAACCCGTCGGCTCGCCCAGCAGGCTTATGAAGCGGCCGGGGTGGGGGCTGAAGAATTGGATTTGGTTGAGCTGCATGACCAGAGCATCGGTGATCACATGATTACCAGTGCAGCCCTTGGTTTGTGCGCCGAAGAGCAGATTAACCGCTTCGTGTGTGAGGGGCTTAACAGCCAAGGTCGGCGGGTAAGTGTCTGTCCTTCGGGAGGCCTTTTGGGGCGCGGACATGCACCGGGCGCTACGGGTGTAGCACAGCTGGTTGAGATAGTTTGGCAGCTGCGTGGGGAGGCCAAATCACGTCAAGTGGAAGGGGCACGAACCGCTCTACAGCAGAGTTCGTCGCTGGGTCGAGCGGTATCTGTTTCAATTCTGCAAAGCATCAGGTAAAAAACCAGAAGCAATCTACTATTGCACTGCTGGCGAGTGAATGGTGTTTGTTAACCACAATAAGAAAGGGTGAGTAAGAGCCATGAATAACAACAAAAATATGTACAACCTGCGGCGGGGAGTGCTGGCTACAGCGGTTCTTGCAGCCGTGTGGAACATGCCAGTACAGGCCTTTGAAGTGGACACCGGTAACCCGGACCTGGCCATTCGCTTTGACAACACCGTGCGCCTTAACTACGCCCAGCGCGTGGAGGCAGCCAACTCCAAGATTGCCAATTCCTGGAACACCAACGACGGCGACCGTAATTTCTCTTCTGGCTCGCCAGTGGCTGAGCGTGTTGACTTGCTGACTGAGCTCGATGTGGTTTACCAAGGCAATAAAGGCTTTCGGATCAGTACCGGCAGCTGGTATGACCATGCTTACGAAAATGTCGGTAGCTATAACCCGGCAACCAACCAGATTGGTAATAATGGTCGGCCAGACTCGGGAACCATTAGCGGTTTTGCCGACCGTTACTACAACGGCCCATCTGGCGAGATTCTCGATGCCTTCGTGTTCGCCGGTACCGAGTTTGACAACGGCATGCTGCTTAACGGCAAGGCCGGTAAGACTACTAACTACTGGGGCGAAACCCTCTATAACACTGCGCACGGCAACAGTTTTGGTCAAGGCGGCCTGGACCTAGCCAAAGGCTTGGCGATCCCGGGGACTGAAACCAAAGAGCTGTTTATCCCGCGTAAGCAACTCTACGGCACCCTGATGATCGACGAAGAGTTGATCGTTGGCGCACAGTACTTTATGGGTTGGCAAAACTCGCGTTTACCTGAGTCGGGGACCTATCTCGGATTCAATGATGTGGTGCAGTCTGGTAATGGCCTCGGCGCCATTGTCGGTCTTAATCCCTTGTCGGGCAGTGGTTCATTCCTTGGTATTCCTCGGAACCCAAACAATAATCCTTATTTTTGGCTGCAGAATGGTAAAACCTATGAGCCATCAGATAGCGGTGACTATGGCTTGATGGCCAAGTGGAGTCCGGCTTGGTTGGACGGTACCCTGAGTGCCTTTTATCGGAATACGTCGGATGTTCTGCCGTTTGTCGCCGCGACTGCTAACTCCTCGATTCCCAACCTGCTGGCGAACCAAAGCACTGGCCGTATTGGCACCTATAACCAGTTTTACGCCGACGATATAAAACTGTATGGCCTGAGCCTGTCGAAAAATATCGGTCCTGTCAGTGTGGGCTGGGATCTGAACTACCGTGAAAACATGCCGCTGCAAAGTGTGTTGGCACAAGTTAATGCTGCACAGGCGGCTTCGGTTAATAATTTCGGTTATATCTCGGCGCTGCCGACCAGTACCGGCGATATTCCAGGTGCGCGTGGCGATACCATCCATTCGGTCTTGAATGGCTTGGTGACCTTTGCGGATTCGGCGATTTGGGATGCTGCGTCCCTGGGGATGGAGCTGTCTTACGATCACGTGGTGTCGGTGGATAACAAAAACTCCAATCTCTACAAGGGTGATGCCTTGTACCGTGGGATTGATAAGGTCACCCCTAACTACTGGGGTTTCCAAACCTCCTTTACGCCTACTTGGTATCAGGTATTCCCAAGCGTCGATCTGTCCATGCCTTTGGCATTTAGCCAGGGCATCAGCGGTCATTCGGCCGTGGCTTCCGGTGGTGATGTGGGTACCGGCACTTACTCCATTGGCTTTGCCGCCGACTTCTACAACCAGTATCGCTTCGATCTGAAGTACGTTGACTTCTTCGGTAAGTCTGAAACCTGTGACAGCACCTTTGATGGTGCCACACCGGGCGCGGCGGGCACTTATAACTGTGGCACATCAAACTTTGTTGCTGGTGGCGGCTTAGGCCAAATCACCTCAAACGCCGGCCCCAACGCCCTGTTGAAAGACCGTGGCATGATCACTGCCACCTTCAAGACTACGTTCTGATCCAAGCATTGCTTATGAAATAAGCAGGAGAATAATAATATGAAGTTCGTACACAGTTTGTTGGCCAGCGCTTTGGCGATGACCATTGCCGGGGCTGCCCAAGCAGCAGTTTCGGCGGAAGAAGCGGCCAAACTCGGCACCAGCCTGACGCTGATTGGGGCAGAAAAAGCCGGCAACGCCGCCGGTACTATTCCTGAGTTCACCGGCGGTTTGCCAACCAATACCTCGCCACCCGGCTACAAAGCCGGCGATGCGGTGCGACCTGACCCGTTCGCCAGCGAAACCCCGCGTGTGGTAATTACCGGCAAAAACATGGCTGAGCATAAAGACATGCTCACCAAAACCACTCAAGAGCTGTTGGCGCGTTTTCCTGGCTACCGCGTGGATGTTTACCCGACTCACCGTTCGGTAACCATTCCTAAGGCTTACCAAGACAACACAGTTAAAAACGCCACGGGTACCAAGAGTGTTGAAGGTGGCATGGCCATGGAAAACGCCCTGCCGGGCGTACCATTCCCAATCCCGACTATCGGCACTGAGGTGATGTGGAACCACTTGCTGCGTTATCAGGGCAACACCCTGACAACCAAGTACGATTCCTGGAACGTCGATGCTGCGGGTGCGGCAACACTGGCGACCACGGGTTTGGGCTTTGTCGAGTATCCGTTGAGCGATCCGGAGCGTATCAACGTGCCGGCCTCGGCGGATGAGATTTTCTATCGCATCAAACTCTACTACTCGGGTCCGGCTCGTCGTGCAGGCGAAGCCTTGCTGGTGCAAGACTCGGTCAACCCACTCAAGCAGCCACGTCGCGCTTGGCAATATCTGCCGGGCCAGCGCCGAGTCAAACTGGCTCCGGATATCTGCTGTGATACCCCGAACCCAGGTTCGGTGGGCGCCAGCACCTACGATGACACTTTCGTGTTCAGTGGTGCGATGGATCGCTTTGACTGGAAACTGGTAGGCAAAAAAGAAATGTACATCCCGTACAACTCTTACAAGCTGACCTATGAGCCGGACACCGCCAAGTACATTGTGCCGAACTACATCGAGCCGGATATGGTCCGTTGGGAGCAGCATCGTGTTTGGGTAGTTGAAGCAACTCTGAAGCCAGACGCGCGGCACATCTACCACAAGCGCACCTTCTATGTGGACGAGGACAGCTGGGTAGCTGTAGCGTCTGATGAGTACGATGCGCGTGATCAGCTGTTCCGTGGCTCGTTTGCGTTCCTCACCCCAAGCTGGGATGTACAGGCTTCGAACGCCACCACCCACATGGTCTATGACCTGGTTGGCGGTACTTACAACATCACTGGGGTCTACGGCCCCCATGGTGGCGTTAAGTACATCGATAAGCTGAGCAAGGCTCAGTGGTCGGCGGAATCGCTAGCCGGTGCTGGTATTCGCTGATCATTGATCAGTCGTTCGTTACTCAGTCGCCGGATCGCATGTGTGCATGCAATCCGGCGACTTTTCTTGTGAGCAAGCATTATGGAATTCTCCAAGCGGATTGCACTGTCGGCCTTGAGCCTGGCGCTGTTGCTGCAACAAGGTAGCGGCTTTGCTAGTGAATATGCCGAGATTCTCGATACTCCGGCGATGCAAAGTGAGCTGGCGATTCGCAACCAGTTAGTGGATGTGACCCAGGTTGGCAAGCGTTTGATTGCGGTCGGTCAACGTGGCCATATTGTTTATTCTGATGATCTTGGCCAAACGTGGCAGCAGGCTAGCGTGCCGCTAAGTGCTGACCTGTTGGCTGTTTATTTTCCTACCAGTACCGATGGCTGGGCGGTTGGCCACTCGGGTGTGGTGTTGCACAGCAGTGATGCCGGTGCGACCTGGACTAAGCAACTGGATGGTCGCCAAGTGGGCAAGGTGATGCTTGATCACTACAGCAAGCTTGCGGCTGCGCAACCGGATAACCAGCAACTGCTGACCTTGGCCGATGACGCTAAGCGTCTGCAGGACGAAGGTGAGGACAGCTCCTTTTTGGATGTCTGGTTCGAGAACGATAAAGTGGGTTATATCGTTGGCACCTTTAATCTGATCTTTCGCACCGAAGATGGTGGCCAAACATGGGCGCCAATCCTTGAGCAGACTGAAAACCCGCAAGGCTTTCACCTTAACGCCATCAATAAAGTCGGCGATGAGCTGTTCATAGTCGGTGAGCAAGGTTTGGTGTTGAAGTTTGACCAGACCAGCCAGCGTTTTGTCGCGGTGCCCACCAGCTATGCCGGGACTTTTTTTGGCATTACCGGCAAGCCCGGTGTGGTTTTGGTTTATGGGCTGCGCGGTAATGTTTATCGCAGCACCGATGCCGGCGCGAGCTGGAGCAAAATTGAAACCGGTTTGCCGGTCAGCATTGCTGCGGGCAGCGTCGATGGTGCCGGTAACATCTATCTGCTGAGTCAGGCGGGGCATGTGCTGGTCAGTACCGATGATGGGCAAAGCTTTGTGTTACGTGAGCAAGAACCGCTGGCGCCTGTAGCTGGGGCTACAGCAACGACAGATAACCAGTTGGTGGTTGTCGGTAATCGTGGTGTGCGTCAGTTTGCGGTTTCAGCTTCGCGTTAAAAACAGTCATAACAAGAATTAATTAGGGGCATCCCAAGCCATGGCGAGCATCAAGCAAGACGCGATGCCGGTGATCCGCGATTTGAAAGACTTCGACGCGCGCTCCGGTAACAGATTGGAGCGGTTGATTTTTAACAATCGCCTGTTGTTCATCGTCAGTTTCGTAATTATCACGCTCTTCTTGGGCTACATGGCAGTGACTCGGCTGACCCTCAGCCCGAGCTTTGAGAAGATGATTCCGCAGAGTCACCCGTACATCAAAAACTTCATGGAGAACCGCAAGTCATTGCGGGGCATGGGCAACACCGTGCGGATCGTGGTGGAAAACACCGAAGGCAGCATTTTTGATGCCGGCTACCTGGATACGCTCAAGCAGATCAATGATGAGTTGTTTCTAACTCCGGGTGTCGATCGGGCCTGGCTTAAGTCCTTGTGGACACCGGGTGTGCGTTGGACCGAAGTGACTGAAGAAGGCTTTACCGGCGGACAAGTGATGCCGTCGAGCTTCAAAGGCACGCCGGAGGACATGGAGAAGCTGCGGCAAAATATCGGTAAGGCCGGTATCGCCGGCAGCATGGTCTCCACCGATGGTAAGTCGAGCATGTTGGTGGTGCCGCTACTGGATAAAGACTCCGCTACCGGCAAAGGCATTAACTACTATGAGTTTGCGCATTTTCTTGAAGATAAGTTGCGCGACAAGTACGAGTTTAACGGTGACACCAAAGCCCGTTTGGCCGGCAAAGAAGGCACCGGCAAAATCAAGATTCATATCATCGGTTTTGCCAAGCTGGTAGGCGATCTGGTCGATGGCTTGCTGCAGGTGATGATGTTCTTCGCTGCAGCTTTGGTGATCGCAGTAGCGATCATTTATGCCTACACCCGCTGCTGGCGCAGCACCTTCTTGGTGGTGTTTTGCTCGTTGATGGCTGTGGTTTGGCAGCTCGGTATTCTGGGTTTGCTGGGTTATCCGCTGGACCCATATTCGGTGCTGGTACCGTTTTTGATTTTTGCCATCGGCGTGTCACATGCTGCGCAAAAAATGAACGGCATCATGCAAGACGTCGGGCGCGGCACGCACAAGCTGATTGCCGCCCGCTATACCTTCCGCCGCCTGTTTTTGGCCGGTGTGACGGCCTTGCTAGCGGACGCAGTCGGTTTCGCGGTGTTGCTGGTGATCGATATTCCGGTGATCCAAGATCTGGCGATTACCGCCAGTATTGGTGTGGCTGTATTGATTTTCACCTCACTGATGCTGATGCCGGTGGCCTTGTCTTATGTGGGCGTAAGCCCATCAGCCGCCGCGCGCACGCTTAAAGAAGAGAACACCGAAGCCAGCGGCAAGGGCTTGGGAGTTATCTGGAATGTGCTGGATCACTTCACTGAGCGGCGCTGGGCGACTGCCGCCATCGTCATCTCGATGATTTTGGCGATTGGTGGTTATGCCATCAGCATGCACCTGAAGATTGGCGATCTGGATGCCGGTGCTCCTGAGCTGCGTGCAGACTCGCGTTACAACCGGGACAACGCCTACATCACCTCGCACTACTCGATGTCGAGCGATGTGTTTGTGGTGATGGTCAAAACCCCGCCAGAGGGTTGCTTGAACCACCAAACCTTGGTTGAAGCCGACCGTTTAGCCTGGTTGCTGCAACAGCAACCGGGTGTGCAGGCCACGGTATCCCTGGTGAACGCGGTACGGCAAATCACCGCAGGCACCTACGAAGGCAACCCTAAGTTTTTCAGCATTGCGCATAACCAAAACGTGCTGAACTACTCGGCACAACAGGCCTCGGTCAACAGCCCAGAGTTGTTTAACGTCGATTGCTCGTTGATGCCGGTGATTGCCTTCTTGAAGGATCACAAAGCGGAAACCCTGGAAAGCGTCTCTAAGGTTGCGGAAGATTTTGCCCAGGAGCACAGCAGCAAAGACCGGCAGTTCTTGCTGGCGGCTGGCAACGCAGGCATCGAGGCGGCCACTAACAAAGTGGTGCATAACGCTAACCGCACCATGCTGCTGTACGTCTATATCGCCGTGTGCATCTTCTGCCTGATCACCTTCCGCAGCTGGCGGGCAATGTTGGTGGCAGTGCTGCCGCTGATGCTGACCTCGATTCTGTGTGAGGCGCTGATGGTGATGCTCGGGATTGGCGTCAAGGTCGCTACCTTGCCGGTGATCGCGTTGGGTGTAGGTATCGGTGTCGATTACGCGCTGTACTTGCTGAGCATTCAGCTGCAGTACCAGCGCTCGGGCATGACGTTGGCCGAGTCTTATAAAGGCGCGGTGGCATTTACCGGCAAAGTGGTGGCATTGGTTGGCGTTACCTTGGCGGCTGGTGTTATCACCTGGGCCTGGTCACCGATCAAGTTCCAGGCAGATATGGGCATCTTGCTGACCTTTATGTTCATCTGGAACATGATCGGTGCGCTGGTGCTGATCCCGGCCTTGTCACACTTTTTGCTAAGCGATAAGTGGAGTGGGGCCGCGTCGGCTAACACCGAACAGAAGGCTTAAGAATCGTCCTTGTTTGACGGCTCAGCATGGGTAGCGCATAGCGCAACTCATGCTGGCGCTAAGTTGTAACCGTGGCGCCGCACCAAAGCGGCGCCGCTGGTCAGCCGAATGCAGGCTTCGGCCGGCGACTGACCTATCCTGCGCACTGGCATTTATGTGCCAACTAATAATAAAAATACACAGGAGCAATTGGCTATGCGAGTAGGCTTTCTGGTGGGCGTGTTATTGATTTGTACTCAGGCCAAGGCTGATCAGCTCAACCTGCAATACCTGCATGATGTGCGCACTAACAGCTACTTGCTTTGCGCAAGCTCGATGTTGTATTTCAACCCCACTGAAAAAACTCAAGACCCTCGAGCGCTCACCGGCAGCTTCGGTAATTTGACCCAGCTTGATACTCGCGTCGCCCAACTGGGATTGCCGCCGCAACTGGCTGAAATTGAAACCCTGATGAAGGCTGAGTTCAAAGCGCTGGATGCTACACCACGGAGCAAAGCCGAGGACTATCCGGCGCACATTCTCAGTCTGCTGCAACTGCAGCGGCGCTTGGATGCTTGGGGGGCTGAGCAGTATCAGCAAGAGCTTCAGCATGCGCCGTTGCTGGTCGCCACCTTGCATCAGCAAAGCCTCGATATGGCGCAGTTGTTACTCGACTATCAGGTTCGCCAGTATCCTTTACCGGCCGGGGCGCCTGTGGCGTTAACGCAGGTGCAGCGCGATCAATTAGATAAGGCCATTGCTGAGCGATTTGAGTTATTGCTTACGCAAAACGCCGCGCAGGCGGCAGAGCTTAATCGGGTGCGCAGCAGCTACAGATTTGTGCGCCCGCAATTGCTGGCCGGCGAAGATTTTCGTGCCAAGGGCGGCGCGGATTTTTATATCGCCCGTAATATTACCGATCTTGATGAGATGGCCATGCAGCTAGTGCTGAGCCCCAACGTCAGTGCTAGCCGGTAACCACTCAGTTGCTGCAAACAACGCCGCGCAGGCGCAACCTGCGCGGCGTTGTGCTTTTAGGCCGGACTGCAAAGCACCTGATTGCGGCCTGCAGCCTTGGCGGCATACATGGCTTGATCGGCCAGTTCGATGAGTTGATTGGCGTTGGACTGGCTGTTGCTTTGCGCAATGCCGGCGCTGAACGTCACGTTAAAGCTGCTGTCGTGGGCCATAAATGGCAGCTCGGCAAAGCGCTGGCGAATTTCATCGAGAATGTTTTTGGCTTGCTCAAGGTTGCAGTCGGGCAGCACCACGGTGAACTCTTCGCCGCCATAGCGGCCAAGGCTGTCAATCCGGCGCAAGCGCTGGCGCAGCAGGTTGGAGAGGGCGCGAATAACGTTGTCGCCGATGGCGTGGCCATAACGGTCGTTGACCTGCTTGAAGTTGTCTAGATCAAGCATCACCACGCAGGCGGAACCGCCGTTGCGCGCGGTGCGTTCAACTTCTACCGCGACCTGCTCTTTGATATCGGCATGTTTAAGCAAGCCGGTCAGGCTGTCACGCGACAGCGCATTGCTGAGCAGGCGCGCGCGCTGCGCTCGGGCCAAGACGCTGGCGACCAACGCATTATCAGAAATCGGTTTGGTGACAAAGTCATCGCCGGCTTTGAGCAGCGCTTTGATTTGATTGCTAATGTCGGTTTCGGCGGAAAGGTAAATGATCGGTACCCGCAGCCAGGCATCGTTAAAGCGAATGATTTGCGCCAGTTCAGGCCCCGAACAAAGCGGCATATGCACATCCAGCAAGACCACTTCAGGGTTGAAGCGGTGCATCACCTCGTCGATATTCTGCGGTTGGCTGAGCGTCTCGACCTGCATGCCGGCGTTGTCGAGCACCAGGCGGTAGCGCTTGGAGAGCTCGAGGTCGTCATCAATGATCAGAACCCGATAGGGCTCGCCACGCTGCTGAACAAAAATGCTGTCCAGGCGGCTTTCCAGTGCGCTGAAGTTGAGCGGTTTAGTAAAAAAACCGGCAACCCCAACCCGCACTGCGCGCAGGCGGGTATCGAAGTCATGTTGCTGGGAAATTACCAATAACGGCAACGGTAGCGGCAGTTGCGCGGTCAGCTCGCGAACAAACGCCAGACCGTCGGGGTTTTCTTCGTCAAGATGGCTGTCGATGATCAAGACATCGGGCAGTTGCTGGTTGACCACCGCTCGGAGCGCAACGCTGGTGCGCACATGCTCGGTGGCGTAACCAAAGTTTTGCAGCGTCGATTGCAAGCTTTCGCCCAGTTGCTGGTCGGGCTCAAGAATGTAAATGCGTCGATTCAGCTCACTGCTGTTGTTGATATGCGGCGCGGCACTGGGAGTGTTGCAGTCACTGATCTGCGCTACGCAATCTTGTTGGCTAAATAGCTGCAGCGCCTGTGCGTGGAGCTGTAGTTGCGCCGCCGTACTGGCGCTGAGCAAATCGGCACTGCTGAGCTCCAGCGTCCGCGCTTGTACGCCCAGCTCGGCATAGCCAAAGGTGCCAGCAGCACCGGCAAGCTTGTGCAGTTGTTCGCGGATGCCCTGCAGTATCAGTTGTTGCACGGCCGAGTCGCTGCTGGCTAACAGCTGTTGCGCAAGTGCGTGCAACTCGGGTAACTCTTTCTCCAAACGCTCACGAAACTGCGCGCTAAGCGTCAGCAGCAGTTTTTGCAGTTCGTCGTCACTGGTCGTCATAGGCGATGCTCTGCTGGGCGCTGGGTCGATTGCTGGCGGGGATTAACCCTATAGCGGCCGCGCCGTAATAGGTATTGCGCTGCACTAAGGTTAGCGCAGCTTGGGAAAGTTTCATTTCGGCGGCAATAGATAAACGCCCGTCCGCCTGGTTGGAGCGCTTGCCGAAAATATCAGCAGGTTTTTGTTGGGGGGTCGTTCTGGCTGCGCGTCCAGATTTCCCGCACCTGATTGGCCAATTGCATCGGATCAAAGGGTTTGGTGATCACGTCGCGGGCTCCCAGACTCAGGTAGTGCTCAATTTCCGCCGGTTGTACTTTGGCCGTCATAAAGGCTACTGGCACTCGTTGTATATCGACCAACTCGCGCAGTTGCAGCAGGGTTTGCGGGCCGTCCATACCGGGCATCATGACATCGAGCAGGATAAATTGCGGGTCAAAGGTCAGCACTTGATCCAGCGCCTCTTGGCCGCTGGCGCAGCTCAGCACTTGAAAGCCGCCGACCGCCTCCAGTGCGACCTTGGCTACGGCCTGAATCGAGCGGTCGTCTTCAACATGCAAAATACGGCTGAGTAGGGTCATGGCAGGCTCTTGGGTAAAGGCGTCGCAGGATGATTTAAGCAAAGGTGGTAAATGCCGTGATTGCAAGTGGGCGGCTAAACCTCGGCCGAGGGTAGGCGAAACTCAAAACCTGTGCAGCGCTACTGGAACTAAAGCCGATTTGCCTGTGCATGCGTTTAACCAATTCACGGCGAATGGCCAAGCCCAAATCTGTACCGCCTTTTTGTCGGCTGTCGGCGGCGTCAGCCTGTGCGGATTCACTGAATATGCGCGCTAGAAACTCTGGCGCAAACCCCGCGCCCTGATCGCCGACTCAATGCACGCTTGGCCTGCATCCAGTTGCGCGCGCACAGTAACTAAGCCGCCGCTAGGTGAGTATTTGGCCGCCATTGCCACTCGCCGCAGCAAGTAAGGCGATCTACCGCTGCGGTCAGCCAGGGGCGGTGGTGCCTTTGATTGACAGAACCCGCAGAGCTTCTAGGGTTAAGTGGCTCGCGGAATTTGAACGCAAAACGGAAGTGCCCAATGAATGATTCTGCGCAGTCCACCCTGGTAAAGCCGCTATCGTGGCCGTATTTGCTCTTGGCGCAAGGCTTACCTTGGTTGTTGAGCGTCGGGCTGTGGGGGCTGTTTCAGTCGTTGTGGCTAAGCCTGTTGTGCGGTGTGCTGGCCAGCGCGGTGATGCTGCTGGTGTTGCGCAGCGGGCAAACTGCGCCAGAGGTGCTTGAGCGCCAGCCCGAGGGGCTGACTCGGGTGCAAGCCGATGAGCTGTGCCTGCTCAATCGGCAGGCGGTTGAGCGGCAAAGCTCTTTGCTGCAAGGCCAGGTTAAGCAGATTAATGGCTTGCTCAGCGCCGCCATCGTTGATCTCGGTGCCAGCTTCAATCAGTTGGCGCGTAGTGTTAACGAGCAGCATGAACTTGCCCATGAACTGATTGAAAGCCATGGCAGTGGTGGCGGCTTGCAAGCCTTTGTGAGCACCACCCAGACCACCCTGGGTTTGTTCGTCGACTCCACCGTCGAAACCAGCCACACCTCCATGCAGTTGGTTGAGCGCATGGACTGCATCAGCGCCAAAATTGGCGACATTCTTAAATCCACCACGGACATGGATGCCATCGCTAAACAGACCAATTTACTCGCTCTGAACGCCGCCATTGAGGCCGCGCGGGCCGGCGAGTCTGGTCGAGGTTTTGCCGTGGTGGCGGATGAGGTGCGGGCGTTGTCGAGCCGCTCGACGGTGTTTTCTGCACAGATCCGTCAGCATGTTGAGGAGGTGCATACCGAACTTAAGGCCGCAGATGCCGCGGTTAGCCTGTTGGCGGCCAAGGACATGTCCTTTGCGCTGGGGTCGCGTAAGCAGGTCAACGATATGCTCGACGACTTGCAACATATGAACGTGCGCACCCTGCAGATCATTGCCGAACTGGACGGCATCTCCGGTGTGATCGGCGATGGCATTAATCGGGCACTCACCGCCTTGCAGTTTCAAGACCTCAGCAGTCAGTTGCTGAGTCAAATGCATGCCGGCAGCCAAGGCCTGCAGGCTTTCTCACAGCGTTTGCAAGGGCATTCACGCTTGTCGGCGGCGGAGCAATTGCAACGCTTGGGTGAGGAGCGACTACAGTTCAAGCAGGCGCAGTCCGGTCCGGTGTCACAGACCAGCATGAATGCTGGCGCTATTGATCTTTTCTAGGGAGGGCTGCCATGAGCGCCGACAGTTTGGTGACGTTACGGCCGCAGGGTCGCTTTGATTTCAATAGCTTTCGTAATTTTCGCACTGACTATGAAACCGCCTTGGCGCAAGACGGTGTTCAGTGCGTATTGGTGGATTTACAGCAGGTGCAATACATCGACTCAGCCGCTTTGGGGATTTTGCTGTTGTTGCGCGATAAAGCTGCGCCGCAGGGCGTCAAAGTCGAGCTGACCAACTTGCAAGGCACGGTTAAGGATGTGCTGGAAATTGCCAATTTCCATAAAATATTTACCATTCGATAGCTCCCCAGCATGCGGCCACTGAGCATCCTTGCCATCGATGACGATCCACTGATCGGCATGGTCATCACAGCCTTTGTTCAGCGTCTTGGGCATGCGGTGGTGCATGTGCTTAGTGGTGAGCAGGCATTGCAACGTTACGCCGAGCAGGCCTTTGACTTGGTGCTAGTCGACCGGCAAATGCCAGGTTTGGACGGGCTCGACACCACGCGGGCATTGCGCGAGATGCAGCAACCCCGTGGCTGGCTGCCGATCATCATGTTGTCGGGCGGCGCGGCGATTGATGAGCAGGTACTGGCGCTGAACGCAGGTTGCGATGACTTTATCGCCAAACCGATTAATTTTCAGATACTCGAAGCCAAGATCAACTCGTTTTGGCGCATTGCGCGCATGCAGCAGCAAATCGCCGGGCAGCATCAGCAGTTGCAGCACTACGCCAGTCTTGAGGCCGAAGAGCGGCGGATCTGCAGTTTTTTGATGGAGCGTTTGCTGCGCCGCGAGATGCTCGACAGTCAGCACATTAAGTACCTGCTGCAGCCAGCCGCAGAGGTCTCCGGTGACTTGCTACTGGCCTGCACCTCACGCAACGGCGATGTGTATGTGATGCTGGCCGATGCCACCGGCCATGGCTTGCCTGCGGCGCTGACGCTGATCCCGCTCTCGCAGGCGTTTTATGCCATGGCGGCCAAGGGTTTTCAGCTCGACACCATCGCCCGCGAGCTTAATCACCAACACCGCAGTTACAGCCCTTCCGATCGTTTTGTCGCCGCCACCATGGCGCGGTATAACCCGCGCGAATCGAGTCTTGAGGTGTGGAACGGTGGGTTGCCGCAGGCGTTGCTGATCGACTCGCAAGGCCAGGTACTGCGCAGTTTTCGCTCGCACAATCTGCCGTTAGGCATCTTGCCGAGCCATGAGTTTATCTGTGAGACCGAGACCATTCAGGTGGCCGAGTGCAGCCATTTGTTACTGTTTTCGGATGGTTTGATTGAGGCTGAGAACCGCTCGGCAGAGCCCTTTGGCTTTGCCCGGTTACAGCAGTGCGTGGCTGCGGGGGCTGCTGAAGACTGTCTTGAGCGTGTGCAGGCCGCAGTGCTTGAGCATCTGCAGGGCGCCATTCCGCATGACGACTTGTCCTGCTTATTGCTTGATTGCCGGGCCCCGGCAGTCAGCGCGGGCACTCAGTTAGAGCTAGCGTCGCAAGCAACCACTTGCGGGCAAGCACAGAGCTGGGAGTTCAACCTGTGCCTGCAGGCCGAGCAGTTGCGCCGACTCGATCTGGAGCCGCTGTTGACGGAGTTTTGCAACACCTTGGGGCTTGATCCGCAGCGGCAAGGGCCGTTTAGCCTAATTTTGCGCGAGCTGATTACTAACGCGCTGGATCACGGCTTGCTTGGCTTAGGTTCTGAGCTTAAAGATGGCCCCGAAGGTTTTGAGCGCTACATGTTGGCCCGCATTGAGCGTTTAGAGGCGCTTAGCAGCGGACAAATACAGCTGGATATATGCCAAGTTGGCTCGCCACAGGGCAATCAGCTGAGTATCGGTGTGACCGACAGTGGCCCAGGATTTGACTGGGAGGGTCTAAAAAACTCGACGGCAACACCCAGCCTTTATCACGGCCGCGGCCTGCAGTTGGTTCGCCGCCTGAGTCAAAGCGTCGAAATACTCGGCCGTGGCAATCAAGTCACCGCGCTGCTGTGCTGGGACGCGGTATCGCTAACTAAAGCAGCAGCGGACCTTTTATAAATGTTAATGGAGGCATTTAACGGATGAGCAAATCCATTCTGATCGTTGACGACTCGGCTTCAATCCGCCAAATGCTCGGCTTCACCTTGCGCTCTGCCGGTTATGAGGTGGACGAGGCCGTGGATGGCCGTGACGGCTTAGGCAAGGCGCAGCGCAAAAGTTATCAGTTGGTATTTACCGACCAAAATATGCCCAACATGGACGGTTTAACCCTGATCAAAAGCCTGCGCGGTTTACCCAACTACCGCACCGTGCCGATTTTAATGCTGACCACCGAAGCCGCCGACAGCATGAAGCTGCAAGGCCGTGAAGCCGGGGCCACGGGCTGGCTGGTGAAGCCTTTCGACCCGCCCAAGTTGCTGGAAGTTACCAAGAAAGTTCTGAACTGAAACTCGACCAGGGCAGGTAATCATGACATTTGGCATGAGTCAGTTTCTCGGAGTGTTTTTCGAGGAAGCAGAAGAGCATTTGGCGGCGCTTGAGCATTTGTTGTTGACGCTGGACATTGCCCAGCCCGACTCCGAGGCGCTGAACGGCATCTTTCGTGCGGCCCATTCAATCAAAGGCTCCAGTGGCATGTTCGGTTTTGATGACCTGACGTCGGTCACCCATGTGCTGGAAACCTTGCTGGATAAAGTCCGCTCTGGGCAGATCGCCTTGCAGGCCGAGATGATCGATGTGCTGCTCGAGTCGCGCGACGTGCTGCTGCAACTGTTAGCGGCGCATAAGCATGAAACGCCAGACCCGAGTATTCCGGTCGAAGCTACGCGAGCCCGCCTGCAAAGGCTTATCGACCAGCAGGGCGGCCCCGCAGCGGTGCGAGTAGTTGTGGACGACAGTGATGACAGCTTTGGTTTTTTTGCCGATGCCCCAGGTGCGCCGCCAGCAAGCGCGCCGGTGGTTGCCGAGGAGCAGGCTTACGGATTGTTTGCCGATGAGCCTGCAACTGTTGCCACTGCCGCAGTAACCGACAGCGGTTATGGCTTTTTTGAAGATGCCCCTGGCGCGCCAGTGACAGCTGCGCCGGCAGACAGCGCCGCACCAACGCCGGCGCTCGTTGCTGAGCGGCGCAGTACGGACAGGCGCGGTGTCAGCGGCAGTGCTGCGCCCGCCGAGAGTGAGTCCAGTTCGATTCGCGTTAGCGTTGACCGCATCGACAGCCTGATTAATCAGGTCGGTGAGCTGGTCATCACCCAGGCAATGCTGGCGCAACTGAGTTTGGTGCTTGACCCCAGCGAGCATGAGCGGATTTTTCAGGCGCTGAGCCAGCTCGAACACAACAGCCGTGAGCTGCAAGAGGCGGTGATGTCGATCCGCATGCTGCCGATCAGTTTTGTGTTTAACCGCTTCCCGCGCTTGGTCCGCGACACCTGCGGCAAACTGGGCAAGCAGGTTGAGTTGGTGTTGCGCGGTGAACATACCGAACTCGACAAAGGCGTGATTGAAAAGCTCACCGATCCACTCACCCATATCATCCGTAACAGCATTGACCACGGTATTGAACTGCCCGCCGAACGCATCGCTGCGGGCAAGCCGGCGACCGGTACGGTGCGCATGTCGGCGTTCCATCAGGGCGGGCGCATCGTGGTCGAGATCAGCGATGACGGCAAAGGCTTGTCGCGTGAGCGAATTCTGGCCAAGGCTAAAGAGCAAGGCATGGCGGTCAGCGATGATATGCCCGACAGCGAAGTCTGGTTACTGATCTTTATGCCCGGCTTCTCCACCGCCGAAGCGGTTACCGACCTCTCCGGGCGCGGCGTCGGCATGGATGTGGTACGCCGTAACATCACCTCAATTGGCGGGCGCATTGAGATCAAATCGGTGGCCGGCCAAGGCACCCATATCGTTATTCGCTTGCCACTGACCCTGGCTATTCTCGACGGCATGATTGTCGAGGTCGACAAGGTTCACTACGTGGTGCCACTCACCTACATCGTCGAATCGCTGCAACTCAAAGACGAACACATCTACAGCATGAGCGGCAGCAGCAGCGCGGTGATCCGCGTGCGCGATGAGTATTTGCCACTACTCTCATTGCACAGTTTGCTCAACCAAACGGCAGCTCCGCCCCCTGCAGTCGGCGGCCTGGTTCTGATTCTGGAAGCTGAGGGCAACAGCTTTGCCTTGCAGGTCGATGAGCTGATCGGCCAGCAGCAGGTGGTGATTAAAAGCTTGGAACAAAATTTCCGCCGTATTGACGGTATTACCGGCGCCACCATCATGGGCGATGGCAGCGTGGCACTAATTCTCGATGTCGATGCTTTGCCTCGACTCGCCGGTCAAGGAGCGCCAACCCATGCATGACCATAACAACGACAGTAAGCGCAGCAGCGAACCTACCCAAGAGTTTCTGACCTTCACCCTCGGCCTTGAGGAATACGCCATCGACATCCTGCGCGTGCAGGAAATCCGTGGCTACGATCAAGTCACCGCCATCGCCAATAGCCCGCCGTTTATTAAAGGAGTGATCAACTTGCGGGGCGCCATAGTGCCCATCATCGACCTACGGATTAAGTTCAATCTGAGCACCGTGACCTACGACCAGTTCACCGTGGTGATCATCCTCAATGTGCTCAAGCGCATCATCGGCGTGGTGGTCGACTCGGTCTCCGACGTGATCGCTCTGGCTGACGAAGCCATCCGCCCGCCGCCGGAGTTTGGCAGCACCTTTAACACCGAATACCTCAAGGGCTTGGCCACGGTTGAAGAGCGCATGTTGATCTTGGTCGACATCGAAAAGCTCATGAGTAGCGGCGAAATGGCGCTGATCAATGAAGCAGCTGACTAGTCGAGCAGGCAGAATAAATAACTGAAAACACATTGGTCGACAGTCGCCATGCTAAATACAGCAGCCATCAAGAGGCAATATGTCGAAAGTTATGCACTGTTACAGTGTGTCGTAGATTATTTTAGATGCTAAAAATTAGTGATGGGTGACGAAGTGCCGTCAATAGAATTGGTGGTGGCGTAAGGTTTTACAGTATTAAATGGAATAATAATTGATAGATTAAGGGGTGTCATAATGAGCGTACTGGGTAATATTTTTAATCAGCGGCAGGTCGATGATCTAAAAGGCGTTGTTGCAGCCATTAGTAAGTCGCAAGCCATGATTGAGTTTGGCCTTGATGGGAGGATTGTGACTGCCAATGATAACTTTCTTAATCTCTTAGGCTATACCCTTGCCGAAGTTCAAGGTCAGCATCACAGTATGTTTGTCGATCCTGTCGATCGCGCTAGCGTGGAATACAAGTTTTTTTGGGATAAGTTGGGGCGTGGTGAGTTTGAGTCGGCCCAATTTAAGCGTATCTGTAAAGATGGCAAAGCAGTATGGATTCAGGCCTCTTACAATCCAGTATTTGATAAACATGGCAAAGCCTTTAAGGTGGTTAAATTTGCCACGGATATCACCGCAGAAAAAACACAAGCCGCTGATTTTTCAGGCCAATTAGCTGCCATTTCAAAAGCGCAAGCGGTGATCGAGTTTGATCTGAGCGGCAATATTCTTGCCGCTAACGATAATTTTTTAAATACCTTGGGTTACACGCTGCTGGAAATAAAAGGCAAGCATCACAGCTTGTTTGTTGATGACGAATACCGTAAGTCAACTGATTATCGCTTGTTCTGGGAGAAGCTCGGTCGTGGTGAATTTGACGCCGGTCAATATAAGCGTATAGGTAAAGGCGGAAAGGAGATATGGATTGAGGCATCCTACAATCCAATATTTGATTTAAGTGGTAAGCCCTTCAAGGTTGTTAAATATGCAACTGATATTACCGCCAAAAAGGCTGAGGAGGTTGAAAATAGGAAGATTGCCGATCAGGCCAGCGCCTTAAAGATTTGTCAGGCTTGCGTGATGCTTGCTGATAATGATTTAAATATTGTTTATGTTAATGACGAAGTGGTACGAATGATGCGTCGGCGCGAGCAAGTGCTGCGCAGTGTGTTGCCCACATTTAATGTTGATAAGTTGGTTGGTTCAAATGTTGATCAGTTTCATAAAAATCCAGCGCATCAGCGCGGCATGTTGAGTCGTATAACTGAGGCTTATAAAACAACCATTAAAGTTGCGGATTTAACCTTTGGTTTAATTGCGGCACCCTGGCTTGATGCAAGTGGTGCGCGCATTGGTACCGTGGTGGAATGGAAGGATATGACTGCGGAAGTTAATATTGAAGTTGAAGTGGCCGAGTTAGTCATGGCGGCTGGCCAAGGGGACTTTACTAAGCGCATGGAGCTCGCAGGCAAAGAAGGTTTCTTTAAAGTATTGGGCGAAGGCTTAAATGGTTTAATGAATACTTGTTCCGTAGGCTTGGCTGAGGTGACCCGGGTATTGGGCGCATTATCCGCCGGCGATTTAACCGAGCGCATAACGAATGACTATTCAGGCACGTTTGGTGAGCTAAAGCAGTACTCCAATGACACCTGCGAAAGCTTGTCGAACATGCTTGGCCAAATTCGTGAGTCGTCAGATACTATTGCTACGGCAGCAAGCGAAATCTCCATCGGCAACGCCGATCTCTCGGCACGCACCGAGCAGCAAGCCTCCAGTCTTGAAGAAACCGCTTCAAGCATGGAGGAGCTGACCTCCACCGTGAAACTCAACGCCGACAATGCTAAGCAGGCCAACTCCTTGGCCGCCAATGCCTCTGCGGTGGCAATTACCGGCGGCGCCGTGGTGCAGCAAGTGGTGCAGACCATGTCGTCGATCAATGAGTCGTCGCGCAAGATTTCCGACATTATCAGCGTTATCGATGGCATCGCCTTCCAGACCAATATCCTCGCACTGAACGCTGCCGTGGAAGCCGCCCGTGCGGGCGATCAAGGTCGTGGTTTTGCCGTGGTTGCCGCCGAAGTGCGCACCTTGGCGCAACGTTCGGCCGCTGCCGCTAAAGAGATCAAAACGCTGATTTCCGACTCGGTTGACAAGGTCGATACCGGTAACGCCTTGGTGGCTAAAGCCGGTGTGACCATGGAAGAAATCGTGGTGGCGATCAAGCGAGTAACCGACATCATGTCGGAAATCGCCGCCGCCTCTGCCGAGCAGAGCACGGGTATTGAGGAGGTCAACGGCGCCGTTTCACAAATGGATGAGATGACCCAACAAAACGCGGCACTGGTTGAGCAGGCCGCAGCGGCGGCAGAGTCGATGCAAGAGCAAACCACGGTAATGTCGCAAGCGGTGGCGGTATTCAAGTTCGATGACGCAGGTGTTTCGGCCATGCACGCGCCTCGACTCAGCCAGCCTCGCGCTGTACCTAAAACCAGCCGTGCGCCGGTCGCCAGCCTGTCCAGAGCCAAAGCTCCGGTCAAAAGCCTGCCGAAGCCAAGCAAGCCGAAAGATGATGAGTGGGAGGAGTTCTGAGCCTGCCGCCTCGCGCCGCTGATGGGCAGGAGATGCGTGAGTTTCACTACACGCAGGACGACTTCGAGCGTGTCCGAAACCTGCTCTATCAGCGCGCCGGTATTAATCTCTCGGCGAGCAAGGATCAGATGGTTTACAGCCGCCTGGCCAGAAGGCTGCGTAACTTACGTCTGCGCAGTTTTACCGAGTATTTCAAGTACCTCGATCGGAACGAGGATGAATGGCAGCAATTTATTAATGCACTGACCACCAACCTCACCTCGTTCTTTCGTGAGAGTCACCACTTCGACATGCTGGCCGCTCACGTGCGCAAGCATGCGCACGAGCGGCGGCCTTTGCGTATTTGGTGTTCAGCCTCAAGCACGGGTGAGGAGCCATACTCGCTGGCCATGACCATGATTGAAGCGTTGGGCAGTTTGACTCCCGCCGTTGAAATCATTGCCTCCGATATCGATACCGGCGTGCTCAGTATTGCGCGCGCTGGTGTATATCCCGATCAGCGAGTCGAACAACTTGAGCTTGCCCGTAAAAAGAACTTCTTCCTGCGCGGTAAAGGCGCGCAGCTGGGTAATGTGCGTGTGCGCCAAGAGTTGCAGGCGCTGATTGAGTTTCGGCAGATTAATTTGCTGGACGCAGACTGGCGGATAGCGCCGGGGCTGGATGTGATTTTTTGCCGCAATGTGATGATCTATTTCGATAAGCCAACCCAAAGCAAAATTTTAGAGCGAATGATTCGTCTGCTCCGGCCGGACGGTTTGTTTTTTGCCGGGCATTCAGAAAGCTTTGTGCATGCCACTCATTTGGTGAAATTGATTGAGCGTACGGTTTACCGTCCGGTAGTGAGGGCGCATTGAACATGGAGTTCGATTTCATCAGTTCGCTAGCACCCAATACCTACTTCGATCGGCATTTCGATTGTGAGGCGGTGAAGATTTTGCCCGGCGAATACTTTGTCACCCAGCGCGACATTGTGATCGTGACGGTATTAGGGTCCTGCGTATCGGTGTGTCTGCGTGACCGCATGAGTGGTATCGGCGGCATGAATCACTTTATGTTGCCGGGAAATAGCGATGGCGGTATTAGCCCCATTTCAGCCTCTGCCCGCTATGGCGTATATGCCATGGAGTTACTGGTCAATCACTTGTTAAAGCTGGGGGCGCGGCGCAATTGCTTTGAGGCCAAGGTGTTTGGCGGGGGCAGCGTGTTGCGCGGGATGACGGCCAATAATGTCGGCGACCGAAATGCTGAGTTTGTTCGCGAGTATTTATCCACCGAAAAAATCCAGGTGGTTGCCGAAGACCTGCTAGATATCTATCCGCGCAAGGTTTACTACTTTCCCGCAACGGGCCGGGTGATGGTCAAAAAGCTCAAGAGCTTGCACAACACCACGCTGTTTGATCGCGAGATGGAATACAGCATGCGCATCAAGAAATCTCCGGTGTCGGGCGACATCGACCTTTTTTAGAGTGAGTGGGTATGCCAATAAAGGTTCTAGTGGTGGACGACTCAGCACTGATCCGCGCGCTATTAAAAAAAATCATTCAGGCCGATCCCGAGCTGGAGCTGGTCGGCGTGGCCCCTGATGCCTATGTTGCGCGCGATTTGATCAAGCAGCTTAATCCCGATGTGCTGACCCTAGATGTTGAAATGCCGCGCATGGACGGCCTGACCTTTCTCGAAAAGCTTATGCACGGCCATCCGATGCCGGTGGTAATGATCTCATCGCTCACCGAGCGCGGCTCAGAGGCCACTTTCCGAGCGCTCGAGCTGGGGGCGGTGGACTTCGTCGCCAAACCCAAGCTGGGCATTCGCGAGGGGATGCAGGCTTACGCCGAAGAGATTTGCTACAAATTGAAAGCCGCCAGCATGTCGCGAGTCACTGCTCGGCCAGTTGTTTCCATGAGGTCTGTTCCGGGGCAGGTAGAAGAGAGTTCATCGCCAGGGTTACTGCGGCCAATAATTGGCACGGAAAAGATCATCGCCATAGGTGCTTCAACTGGCGGGACTGAGGCAATTAAGGATGTGCTGCTGGGAATGCCCGCAGATAGCCCTGGAATCGTAATTACTCAGCATATGCCGCCGGGGTTTACTCGCTCATTTGCCGAGCGGCTTAACCGGCTAACCCGGCTGACGGTAAGCGAGGCGCAAGGCGGTGAGCGTATCTTGCCAGGGCATGCCTTTATTGCACCGGGTGACAAGCATCTGTTGGTTGAGCGTTCCGGTGCCAACTATGTGATTCGGCTATCGGATGCGCCGGCGGTTAGGCGCCATAAGCCAGCAGTGGACCCGATGTTTAGCTCGGTCGCGCAGTGTGCTGGGCGCAACGTCATTGCGGCCTTATTAACAGGTATGGGCAAGGACGGTGCGCAGGGCATGCTTGCGATACGTCAGGCCGGCGGCTACACGGTGGCGCAGGATGAGGCCACCTGTGTGGTTTACGGAATGCCACGAGAAGCCGTCAGCATTGGTGCGGCAGAAGAGGTGCTGCCACTAAGCGAGGTTGCCACAGCCTTGCTTCAGCAAGCGCGTAAACGTGGCGGCGGCAACCGGGTCTAACGCACCTATATATAGGTGCTGCGTGCGGATTGTTACTCTGCTGTAATTAAGCCTTGACGTGTCAATCTGAGGGCCTATAATGCGCACCTCTTACGGCGTAGACCTCTCGTAA
>JAIERD010000266.1 GCA_019747155.1 Pseudomonadaceae bacterium | reverse complement strand
GGCGCGCGCGCCATTGGGGGTGACGCTTCCCCGGTAGGCGCCTTCGGGCAGCTGGTTGGCCGCCTTGGGCAGGCCGTCGAGCTGGGCAGCGAGATTTTGGCTGACGGCAAGATCGACGCGGCGGACGTGCCCCAGCTGCCAGCTTTTATCGAGAAGCTGCTGGCCGTTGAATCACGCTCATGCGAGCTGCGTCGTAAAGCAGAAAACGAGTTGGCCATTTATGCCGGCGGTAAGCCGATCCGAATGGTTGGCTAAATCGCGCCCGCGAAAAGTGGTGAGCGTCAGCGTCTGGAGAGATTTATGCCTGATAAGAGAAAAGTAGGCGGGGCGGATGTTCAGCGAGACAAAACCGTAATCCGATGGTTTACGCCTCGGTCTGATAGCGAGTTTGGTTTCCAGCCTGGGCTTATCTACTCCGAAGAAGAGATGCAGCACCTTCTCGGGTGGCCTGAATTGCTTCGACGCAGACTTCAACGTCTTCGCCGGTGGTTTCGTTTTGCAGCGTTGTTTGGCCATGGCCGTCCAGCTCACCAGCGACCTGATCGTGCATGCGCCGCTGACCAACCTCCACATCAACAACCGAGTAGCCGCAATCAGTGCGGATCGCAAAACGCGGCATCTGGGCGTGATAGCCGCAAACAATTCCCTTGATATGCATTCGGAACCTCCTGATTCACTGGGTTGGGTTAGAGCTTCTCAGCCTACCAGTGGGGTTCCGACCTTAATAGCGATGCCAAATCGCAGACACAAAAAAGCCGGGATTACGGCCCGGCTTCTTCTACAGCAACAACAAGTGGAGCTGAGTATGAATCAACTGATGAAGATCGACAAGCCAGTGACCATGAGCAGCCGGGAGATTGCCGAGCTGACGGGAAAGCGCCACGACCATGTGATGCGCGATATCCGCAATATGCTCGCCGAGCTGAAAATCACTGACCCCAGTTTTGGGGGCAGCTATCAAGACTCCACCGGCCGCTCGCTGCCGTGCTTCAACCTCGACCGCGACCTGACTGAAACTCTGATCACCGGGTACAGCATCCCGCTGCGTTTCCGTGTGGTGACACGTTTGCGCGAACTTGAAAGCGTGTCTGCTCCAACTCTGCCCCAGTCGCTTCCTGAGGCTCTGCGCCTTGCTGCTGACCTGGCAGAGCAGGGCGCCAACCTGCGCTTGGTGATCGCCGAGCAGGCGCCGAAGGTCCAGGCCCTGGAGCTGTTGAGCGATGCCACCGGCACGATGTGTCTGACGGACGCCGCCAAGCACCTGCACATCCAGCGTAAGGCCTTGCTGGACTACCTGAAGGCTAATCGCTGGATCTACCGGCGTGACGGCTCGGCCCACTGGGTGGCTTATCAGCCGCGCCTGGCCAACGGCCTGCTGGATCACAAGGTGACGGTGATCGGCACCGATGACCAGGGCGATCATCGTTTGGCTTCGCAGGTGCGCGTCACGCCTAAGGGTTTGGCGGCACTGGCACAGAAACTTGCTGGAGGTGCTGTGTGAAGCGCCCATCCTTCCAGTTTTACCCAGCCGACTGGCGTAACAACGCGAAGCTTCGCCGCTGCTCATGGGAAGCCCGTGGGGTGTGGATTGAGCTGCTTGGCCTGCTGCATGACAGCGATAATTACGGCGTTTTAGCGTGGCCTTTGAAGGAAATTGCTCAAGCTTTGGGCGCTCCTTTGAAAGCACTGAAAGAGCTGGTTGATAAGGGTGTGCTGTACGGCATCGACAGGGACGTGTGTGAGCCGTTTATTTACACCCCTGTGAGCGGTCGGGTTAAAGGTGAGCCGGTTGCGCTGCTGCCCGCACAGCAAGGCCCCGTATGGTTTAGCCCGCGCATGGTGCGTGATGAATATGTGCGCAATCGCGCTGGAGCCTCGACTCGGTTTGCCGCAAAAAACACACCTTCCCCTGGGGGCGAAACACCACCAAGCCAATCACCAAATAGCACACCCGGCCATTCACCCACCCACCGGCAGGGTGAAGCCCAAGGTGACGGCTCTACATCTTCTTCTTCATCTACATCTACTACTACAGCACCTAACGGTGCTTCCGTAGATGCGCGGCAGCGGTTTGAGATGCTCGAGGGTTGGCAGCCTGACGAGGTATCCCTGAGAACCCAGCTCCGACTGGCCGCTCTTTCGGCGGCTGATGTCACCCCCGCCGCTGTGCTTGAGTTCGTGGCCTTCTGGATTACTCGCTCGACAGCCGACACGCAGGCCGGGTGGTGCAACCGGCTTGTGGCCCATGCCAAACGTCAGGCGGCCAAGGCTGCCGCCAACCCCGCACCGACTGCCAGCGCTGACAGCGACTGGGCATCGAATGGTGTGCGCCTGTGAGTGGGGCAGTGAAGGCTAGCGCTCTGGTCTCATCGATAAAACCGCAGCACATCGCCGCCCTGCAGGCACCGAAGGTGGTCGAGGTCGACCCCGCCACTCGGCAGGTGATCAACGAGCTGTTTGAAACCATGAAGGGGATCAAGCCCGCCTGGCGGCAATGCTGGCCGACCCAGCGTGAGTACGACTCGGCAAAGCTGGAGTGGCTGGCGGCGTTCATGCGCAACGGCATTTGCCAGATCGAGCAGATCCAGAACGGTATCCGCATGGCGGCGGCCAGCACTTCGCCCTTCGTGCCACCGACTGGTGAGTTCGTGGCCTGGTGCTTCGCCCCTGAGGGCTTTGGCTTGCCGTCCGCCGAGCGTGCTTATGCCCAGGCGGTGCGCAACGGCCACCCGGCGCAGATGTCCTGCGCTCGCTGGTCCCATCCAGCCGTATTCCACGCGGCAGTGGCTGCTGGGTTCTCCACCCTGCAGCGTCTTGAGTCTGGCCTTGGGCTGAAACGCTTTGCGGCGAAGTACCTGGAACAGTGCAAGAAGCTTGCGCGCGGCGAGGAGCTTGCCCCGGCACCGGTTGCGGCATTGCCTGCGCCGCAGAATATGGGGTCTCCCGAGGTGGCAGCCGCTCAGTTGGCGGCCATGCGCGAAAAGCTCGGCGTGCGCCGTGGCTGACGGGGTGATTTGCCCGCACTGGCTGGCTGAGCAGTGGCGGTATTTGGAGCAGCTAGGCCTGATCAAACCCAAAGAGGACGACCGATGAATCGAATTTTGCCAACCCTGGCTCTCCCGTTGCTGCTGTCGCTTTCGTTCTCTCCGGTGGCGCCGGTCGTTTGGTTTTACTGCGTGTACTTGAGGGGCGTTAAGTGAAGTGGCGGCAGAAGCTCGACCGGGACGGCGCACCGATCAAGGATTGCTGGCTGAGCGATGACGGCTACACGGTAGCCCTGTGCCGGCTGCCGGAGAAGCGCTACACAATCACCCGCCCGGGCGGTAGTGCGCCGTTTGCCTATACCGGTGAGCGTGATGATGTGCCGCTGCTGATTGAGGCGGATATCGAGGCCAGCGCTGCCTTGGTTCGCGCTGGGAGGCCCGCTTAATGGCGTACATGCGCACAGCGGGGGAGGTTGTGACCTGGTGGCTTGGGCGGGTAGAGCAGAATCGCGCCACCTCGGATAGCTACAAGCGCAGCACTCGGTCGATGGTGCGTAAGAACATCGTGCCGGCGGTGGGCAAGGTGCTGGTGACCCGCCTAGATCGTCGGGTGCTGGATGACAAGCTGGTGTGGCCGATGGTGTGCGATGGCAAGAAGGCTGGCACCCAGCAGAAGGCATTGCAGGCGTTGCGGCAGGCCTTTTTGATGGCTGAGCAGCTGGGGCGCATTCAGTCCAATCCGATGGCGTCCGTCAGCTTCAAGAGCTTTGACCGTGGGCGGATCAAGAGCAAGCCGGCGCGGTTGTCGCGGATAGATCTGCAGGCCCTGGTGGTGCAGTTGTCCGAGGCCTTCGACCGTGACCCGGTGAATGGCCTGCTGCCGCTGATGATGCTGGCCCATGGCACGCGCATGGGCGAAACCCTGCAGGCGCAATGGGCGCATTTGTCGCTGGTTGAGCGGGTGTGGGTGCTGCCTGAATTGAACACCAAATCGCGCCACCAGCATTCGCTGCCGCTGACCCCGCAGGTGCTGGCGTTGTTGGCTCGTTACCGGCAGGCGCTGCCAGATGCTCGAGCACAGACCGATTGGGTGTTCCCGGTGCGTGGTGGTGCTCGGTTGGCGGCCACCTCGGCGAGCGCGATGTTTCGATCTATATCCGGCGGCAAGTGGTCGAGCCATGACCTGCGCAAGCTGATGCGCGACTGCCTGGCCGACCTTGGTGTGGACTACTTCATTGGTGAGCGGCTGATCAACCATAGCCTTGGCAAGACCGCCGAAACCTACCTTACCCGTGACGTGATGGACCGCTGCCGGGAGGCGCTGGAGCGCTGGCATGCTCGCCTTGATGAGTGCGGGTTTTCCATCGCCACCGGCATAAAACAGGCTGCTCCTGCATTTTCACAAGATGACGCAAAGCCAGACGCGGCGGGCGCTGTAGCTGATTCCTGTATTTTCACCGGGAGAGGATGAAGATGGCGCAAAACAAGACCCTTCAGGCTCTCGGCCGGTTGCCTGCTGGCACCATGAACAAGACCGAGGCGGCCTATGAGCAGCTGTTGAAGCGTCGGCTGCTGGCCGGCGAAATCCAGTGGTACAAGTTCGAGGGGGTGAAGCTTCGTCTGGCTGCTGCGACTTTCTATACGGCTGACTTCTTCGTGCTGGCTGCCGATGGCCAGCTTGAGGTGCATGAGGTCAAAGGCGTGTGGACTGACGATGCCCGGGTGAAAACCAAAGTAGCTGCGGCCATGTACCCGTTCCGCTTCCTTGGCATCACCAGGGGTAAGCGCGCGATCGGCTGGCAGGTCGAGGAGTTCTGATGACTGTCATCAAGAAGAGTCACGGACCTTCTCGCGATATACCCAGGGTGCCGCTTGGGCGCTGTGAGGTTTGCCAGGGTATTGGCTTCATCAAAGGCATCTTTCACCGGATGGAATGTGCAGCCTGCAATGGGTCTGGGCTGATCAATCGGGACACCTGCGAGGCGCTGGAGCCTGCCGCGATGGTGGTGCAGTTGCGGCAGCGGTTGAACTGGGCGACTCGGCAGGTGGAGGTGTTGCGGGCGCAGTTGGAGCAGGCCGGGCTGGCCGGTGGGCCGGCACAGGATTACGTGGGAATGAACAACCGTCGCGGTAATGGCGGCGGCAATTGGACTGGGGACTGAGGGGTGACCATGAGCTATCTAAGTGTTGTTTCAGCGGTAGTGCGTGCTCTTGCGGCAGAGACCATCAATTCTGCGGGTGGTTGCGACTTCGCTCCAAAGGTTCAGGCCGGCAGCGCCTCGGGCGCGATCAGCGGCAAGGAGGCTAAGTTTTTGGCTGACTGCTGGGTGTTCGGGCGGCTACACAAGAACCTCGAGCCGCATCACTGGCGGGCCTTGGTGGCTAAATATTCGACCCACATTGAGCGCAAGCATGCAGCCATCGCTGAGTTGGCCAAGGCAATCCAGTCTCCCGCACCTGATCGGTTTCGGCAGGCTGCGGTGGTGACGTGGGCAATGCCAAAGCTCCCGGGTAAGGAAGGTAAGCGCTCAACCAGCGTGCTTCCGGCTGGTTGGTACCTTATGGATAACTGGACGGACGAGCCGACCCCTGCTCGCACTCAGCACCGGTGGAAGTCTTCAATCTGCAAGGCCTTGGAGCTATCGGTAAACAACGCCCTGGAGCGAGCCCAAGAGATACTTGATGCAGAGGGTTTGATCTGTGCAGAAGCTGCTTGACCTTAGTGGCGCAGTGGCATAACTTATTGCCTATCTTGTCCTTCTTGCGTGTTAAGGGGTGACAATGAGAAGAGCCCGGCCACTGAGTCGGGCTTTTTTATGGGCGCGATAAAAGGCTGACGGCAGATACCTGCCAACCCTCTGAATCAATGTAGACGGGCTCGCCACCCGGTAGCGCTCACCTATCTATAAGCCTCGCCAAGTGCGGGGCTTTTTCGTTTCGGCACCCATGCCTGCTTCTTTGCTTCGAGCGGATCGCAAGGCGTGGAGTGCCGTCTTAACTACAAACGCCAGGCCGATGGTCGGGAGCGCCCATGAGGATCACCAACATGACCGAGCCAGCAAGCACTGCTGTCGGTGGCTATGCCCTGGGTAAGTTGCTGGGCCCATCTATTGGTCTTGCCTTGGTCGTGGTGGTCGTTATGTCCATGACCATGCCGACTACCCGCCGTGAGTGGTTTGTCGCACTGATCTGCACTGTGGTTGCCTCCCTGTGTGGTGGTGCGGCGCTGATTCAATGGCTCGCCATCGCATCATGGGGCGCGACAGTCGACGGACAGATCGCCTTGGGTGGGTTTCATTTCGCCGCCGGGCTTCCCGCCTGGGTGATGGTGCGCGGCTGGTTCGCGTACACCGAGGCGAGCAAGGGTCGCAGTCTGCTGGCCATGATCAAGGAGCTGCGGGCAGCGACCAAGGGCGAGTAAGCGAGGGAAGGCCCGTGTTTAAGGTTGAAGCAAAAGGCCTTGCCGAACGGCTGACAGAGCTAACGGACCTTGAGCGCACGCAGCTGCCTTGGGCAACGGCGTTAGCGCTGACCGAGACGGCTAAGTGCGTCAAGGATCGCTTGGAGGGTGAGATGCGCACGGTCTTTGATCGGCCGACCCGCTATACGCTCGACAGCCTGCGTCTATTTCCGGCGACCAAGACTAGGTTGGTGGCCCGTGTCTGGATGAAGAACGAAGCGGACAAGGCAGCACCTGCAACCAAGTGGCTAACCCCCGAGATATACGGCGGCTCACGTCCAAATAAGCGCAGCGAGAGCCTGTTGAAAGCACGCGGCATTCTGCCTGAAGGCATGTATGTGGTGCCTGGTGCGGGCATGAAGCTCGATGGGCATGGCAACGTGAACCGAGGACAGCTACAGCGGATCATCTCAGGCCTTGGTGCGCAGGGTGATAAGTACCAGAACAGCACTGACAGCAAGCGCAGCCAAGCCAATAAGGCCCGCTATTTTGTGATGCATAAAGGTAAGTCGCCAATCGGTATAGCTGAGCGAACCGGTAAGGGTAGAGGGACATTCAACATGTTGCTGGCCTTCGTCGGAAAGCCAGGCTATCGCAAGACCTTCGACTTCTTTGCCATCGCTGAGCGGGAGGCTGACGACCAGCTGCCAATCCAGTTCGAACTAGCAATGGCGAGAGCCCTGGCCACTCGCCGCCGGTAGCTGCACCGGAATGGTGCAAAGGTACTCCCAGACCCCAGGCCCCCTGCGGGTAATTCGAGGCCCGGCATTTCGCTTCATACGAGCTTTTTTCAGTAAAAGCGTTTCCGGTTCCGGTCTAGGTGATTTATGGCGACGCAAGTAGAAGTTGCCGCCCACCTCGATTTAAGCGATAGGCAAGTCAGGAATTTGCTTACAGATGGCGTGCTGCCTACCTCTAAGGGTGCCGGAGGCCTTGATGTTGACGCCTGTAGATTGGCGTATATCCGCTATTTACGGGGCATGGGCACCGGTCAGGTTCGACCGGAAGTACCCCTTAATGACGGAGGCCTGGACCCGCTTGCCGAGGCCAGGCTCACGCAGGAGCGCCTGCGGCTTACGTCGGCCCAGGCTGAAGGCCAGGAGCTGAAGAACGAAGTCACCAAGCGCAAGTCGGTCCCGACAGGATTTGCCACCTTCGTGCTGTCACGCCTCGCTGCCGAGATCGGCTCAATTCTTGACACTTTGCCACTTACCTTGAAGCGCCGTCACCCAGACCTCGAAGTCCGGCACATTGAATCGGTACAGCGCGAGCTGGCCAAGGCTCGAAACCGTGCAGCGACCCTAGATGAGCGCCTGACCGGACTACTGGATGAATATCTCGACGCCACAGATTGAAGAGCTGGCTGCAGCTATCCGTGTCGGCCTAGTCCCTCTGTCGCGCCCACTGCCAATGACTCCGGTCGAATGGGCAGACGAAAACTTCTACCTTTCCAGTGAGTCGAGCTATCAGGAAGGTCGGTGGGAAACCCTGGCCTTCCAGGTGGCCATTCTCAACGCAATGGGCAACGACGAAATACGCACGGTCAACGTGATCAAGTCGGCGCGGGTCGGCTACTCCAAAATGTTGTTGGCCGCATCGGCCTACCAGATCGAGCACAAGCGCCGGAACATCCTGCTGCTGTTGCCGACTGATGGCGCGGCCCAGGGCTTTATGAAAGCCCACGTCGAAACCATGATCCGCGACGTGCCGTGCATTTACGCCTTGGCGCCATGGCACGGCAAGAAGCACCGCGACAACACGCTGGACACCAAGCGCTTCAGTCACTCCAAGCAGCTCTGGTGCCTGGGTGGCGCTGCAGCGAAGAACTACCGCGAGAAGTCGGTCGACACCATCATCTATGACGAGCTGGCTGCCTTCGAGCCGGATGTCGAGAAAGAAGGCAGCCCGACATTCTTGGGTGACAAGCGGATTGAGGGTTCAACCTTCCCGAAGTCGATCCGGGGCAGCACGCCGAAGATCAAAGGCACCTGCCAGATCGAGGCCGCCGCCAGCGAATCACCGCACCTGTTCCGGCTGCATGTGCCGTGCCCGCATTGCCAGGCCGAGCAGTTCCTCAAGTGGGGCGGCAAGGATTGCTCCTTCGGCATCAAGTGGGACCCGGAAAGCCCGGGCACTGCCTGGTACTTGTGCGAGAACAACGGCTGCGTGGTCCAGCAGCACGAAATGCAGGACCAGCACGCCAAGGGCCGCTGGATATGCGAGAGAGCAGGTATCTGGACTCGTGATGGGCTCGACTTCTTCGACGCCGAAGACCAGCCAATCCCAACACCTGACTCGTTGACCTTCCATATCTGGACAGCCTACAGCCCGTTCACTACCTGGGGCCGGATCGTTCTCGACTTCTACAAGGCGAAGGGCGACATCAGCAAGCTGAAGACATTCACCAACACCACGCTTGGCGAAACCTGGGAAGAAGACCAGGGCGAAAAACTGGAGTGGGAAACCCTCTACGGGCGCCGTGAGGTTTACCCCGCAGTGCCCGAGCGTGGCGTAGTTCTGGTCGGCGGCATCGATACCCAAGATGACCGTTATGAAGGCCGTGTCTGGGCGTTCGGTGCTGGCGAGGAGTGCTGGCTTGTCCATCGCTGGATTTTGCACGGTGACCCGGCCAGTGACGAACTGCGGCGCAAGGTTGGTGTTGAGTTGCATCGTCAGTTTCGGCGAGTGGATGACGTACAGATGAAAGTCGAGCGGTGGTGCTGGGACTCTGGCGGCCACTACACCGACGAGGTCTACGCCGAAAGTCGCAAGCACGGCGTGCAGTGGGTGATCCCGATCAAGGGCGCCAACGTATACGGCAAGCAGATCGCCAACTTCCCGCGTACGCGCAGCAAGACCAGCAAGGTCTACCTGACCGAGGTTGGCACCGACAACGCCAAAGAGCTGCTCTACAGCCGCATGAAGCTAGCGCTCGACGCCGCATTGTCGCAGGGCGGCCACCCGCAACCCGGCGTGGTTCACCTGCCGGCCAGTGATTCCCTCTGCGACGAGTCGGAAGCCAAGCAGCTCACCGCCGAAAGCAAGGTGCTGAAGATCGTCAACGGCCAGCGGGTTTACCGCTGGGACGCAAAAGGCCGGCGTAACGAAGCGCTTGACTGCTTTGTTTATGCATTGGCCGCCCTGCGCATTAGTCAGCAGCGTTTTGGCTGTGACCTTGACGCATTAGCGCGTAGCAAGCCAGTTGCCGCCGAAGTGATCAGCCGCAAATCAACAGAACAGCCACCGCAGCAGTCAGGCGGATGGATGAACCACGACTCCGGGAAATCATGGCTATGACCACAACCGCGCAGCAGATGCTCGACAAGTACATGGAAGCCGAGCTGGCCGTGCTGGATGGCCGCAGCATTACCTTTAATGGCCGCAATCTGACCATGGCAGACCTCAATCAGATTCGTGAGGGCCGGCAAGAGTGGGAGCGGCGAGTGGTCGCCGCAAATAACGTGGTAGCCGGCCGGCGCGCCGGCTATGCGCTGGCTGAGTTTTGATATGAACCTACTCGACAAGATCATTGCGCCATTCGCGCCAGCCGCCGTTGTTGAGCGCCTGCGCGCCCGCCACGCGATCCAGGCGTATGAGGCCGCCAAACCAAGCCGCACCCATAAAGCCAAGGGCGAGCCGCGTAGTGCCGACCTGTCGATTCAATTGGCCGGCAAGTCGTTGCGTGAGCAGTCGCGCTTCCTTGATGAAAACCACGATCTGGTAACAGGCCTATTTGACCGGCTTGAAGAGCGTGTTGTGGGTGGCTCTGGCATTGGCGTCGAGCCGCTGCCGCTGACGCTGGCCGGTGATGTGCATCTAGAGTTTGCCGCGCAAATCAAGGCGTCGTGGTCTGAGTGGTCATTGCATCCAGAGGCATCCGGCGAGCTTTCACGGCCGCAAATGGAGCGGCTCATGTGCCGTACCTGGCTGCGTGACGGCGAAGGTGTTGCGCAACTGCTCATGGGCAGCGTGCCAAATTACAAACACCTTGGGCCGGTGCCGTTCGCGCTTGAGCTGTTGGAGCCGGACTACCTGCCGTTGGATTTAAACGACGACAGTCGCGGCATTATCCAGGGTGTCGAGCGTGACAGCTGGCGCCGCGTTCGGGCTTATCACCTGCTAAAGAATCACCCCGGCAGCATGGGCTTTCTGTACGGGCAGCAGACCAAAGCGGTCGGCGCCGAAAACATTATCCACATCGCTAATCGTAAGCGCATTGGGCAAAACCGAGGCGTTCCGCTGCTGCATTCGGTGCTGATCCGACTGGCAGAAATCAAGGATTACGAAGAGAGCGAGCGTGTGGCGGCGCGTATCTCTGCTGCGCTGTGCATGTACATCCGCAAGGGCACGCCCGACCTGTACAACGCCCCGGGCGAAGCCGGCCAGCCGCGCAGCTTCCCGATTGGCCCCGGCATGATGTTTGACGACCTGCAGCCCGGCGAAGACGTCGGGATGATTGAAAGCAATCGTCCAAACCCATTCCTTGAAGGCTTTCGCAATGGCCAGCTCAAGGCGGTGGCCGCCGGCACCCGCAGTGCTTACTCAACCATCGCCCGCAGCTATGACGGCACTTACAGCGCCCAGCGCCAAGAACTGGTTGAGTCTCAGCTGGGTTACGACCTGCTGCAGCATGAGTTTGTCGACTACTGGTGTCGCCCGGTTTATCGCACCTGGCTGCGCATGGCTATCGCCTCCGGCGTGATCCGTATTCCGATCGATCTTGATCAGTCGACGATTTATGCCGCCGTCTACCAAGGGCCAACGATGCCGTGGATTAACCCGGTGCATGAGGCTAATGCTTGGGAGTTGCTGGTTAAGGCGGGCTTTGCCGATGAGGCCGAAGTGGCCCGCGCCCGTGGGCGCAATCCGCAGGAACTGAAGAAGTCCCGCGAGGCCGAGATAAAACACAATCGGGCCGAGGGGCTGATTTACAGCTCCGACGCCTACCACCAGTTCTATGCCAAACAGGAGGCGCCCAATGCGCAATCGCAAGAATAAGGCGCTACTGGCGCCGCAGGCAGCACTGACGGCAAGTAATAAACCCGACCAGAGCTGGTACAGCATCAAGGCTCTGTCGAAAGGCCGCGCCGAGATCCTGCTCTATGACGAAATTGGCGGGTGGGGCATCAGTGCTCAGCAGTTCGCCCGCGATCTAAAGGCGCTGGGCGACATTGGTCAGATCGACCTGCGCGTGCATTCACCGGGCGGCGATGTGTTTGAAGGCATGGCTATTTACAACCTGCTGCGCAGCCTCCCGGCCAACGTCGATGGTTATGTGGATGGTCTGGCCGCATCAATGGCCAGTGTTGTGCTCATGGCCTGCAACACCATCCATATGCCTGAAAACGCCATGATGATGGTGCACAAACCGTGGGGCATTCAGGGTGGCGACGCAGACGATATGCGCCGCTATGCCGAACTGCTCGACAAGGTTGAAAGCTCGCTGGTGATGGCTTACGTGGCCAAAACGGGCAAGAGCGAAGACGACATCAAGTCCCTCCTTAAAGAAGAGACTTGGATGAATGGCCGTGAGGCCATCGCGGCCGGCTTTGCCGACCAACTTACCGAGCCGCTTGCAGCCGCAGCCCAGCTCAACTCAAAACGCATGCAGGAGTTCACCAACATGCCAGAATCACTCACAGCCCTCATGCAGCCGCGCGCGTCTGTTCCTCCAGCTGCTCCAGTTGCGGCTGTAACCCAACAACCCGCAGCGGTGCTGGCTGTAATTCCAAGCGAAGCTGAGGTTGTAGCTCGCGTTCAGGCGGCCGAGGCTGTCCGGCGCACTGCTATCACCGGTGCCTTTGGCACCTTCGCTCAGGCTCACGGCGAGCTGCTTAATGCCTGCCTGTTGGACTCTGGCATAACCGCCGAACAAGCCCAGGCGCGCCTGCTGACCAAGCTCGGCGAGAGCGCCACGCCCTCGGCAGCCGCTCCGGCCACCGCACACATTCACGCCGGCAACGGTAACTTGGTGGGCGACTCGGTACGCGCCTCGATCCTTGCCCGCAGCGGCCTCGAGGTCATCCAAGCCGGCAACAACTACAACCACATGAGTTTGCGCGAGCTGGCCCGCGCTTCGCTGGCTGATCGCGGTATCAGCGTTGCAGCCTACAGCCCGATGCAGATGGTTGGTCTGGCGTTCACCCACTCCAGTTCTGACTTCGGCAATATCCTGCTGGATGTGGCCAACAAGTCGGTGCTCAAGGGTTGGGAGGAGTCTGAGGAGACTTTTGAAAAGTGGACTAAAGAAGGTCAGCTTGGCGACTTCAAGGTCTCGCGCCGCATTGGTATGGGTGAGTTCCCGTCCCTGCGCCAAGTGCGTGAGGGCGCTGAGTACAAACACATCACCCTGGGTGATCGTGGCGAGCCAATTGCACTGGCTACCTACGGCGAGATTTTTAGCATCACCCGCCAGGCCATCATCAACGATGACATGATGATGCTGACCGACATCCCGCGCAAGATGGGTATGGCGGCTAAGGCCACCATTGGTGACTTGGTCTACGCGGTACTGACCGCCAACGCCGCGATGAGCGACACCGTTGCGTTGTTCCACGCCACTCACAAGAACCTGCAGACCGCAGCCGGCTCTGCGCTGAGCATCGACTCAATGAGCAAGGCACGTCAGGCCATGCGCACCCAGAAGACTCAGACTGAGGGTGGTGCACCGCGCACCCTGAACATCCGCCCAGCCTTCCTGTTGGCGCCTATCGCCCTGGAAGACAAGGCGCGTCAGTTGATCACCTCCACCTCGGTGCCAGATGCTGGCGTTAACTCCGGCATTACCAACCCGATCAAAGACTTCGTCGAAGTGATCGGCGAACCGCGCCTGGACGACGCCTCGGCAACCGCCTGGTACTTAGCGGCCGCCAAAGGCTCCGACACCATCGAGGTGGCTTACCTCAACGGCGTCAAAGTTCCGTATGTCGAGCAACAAGAAGGCTTCACCGTTGATGGCGTGGCCTCCAAAGTGCGCATCGATGCCGGTGTGGCCGCGTTGGACTTCCGGGGTATGGTCAAATCTAACGGCGCCTAATTCGCCCAACCCACAAGAACCCCGCCCTGCGCGGGGTTCTTTGTTTCTGCTATTTGGAGTCAAAACAGCATGAAGAACTTTATTCAAGATGGCGCTGTGCTCAACCTTATCGCTCCGGCCGGCGGCGTTGTCTCGGGCACTCCAGTCGCTATTGGCCAGTTGGTCGTTGTGCCGGTTACTACCGTGGCGGCTGGCCTGCCGTTCCAGGGTCGCGCCGAGGGTGTGTTCCGCCTGCCATGCGCAGGCGGCCTGCTGGTCGGCGCCAAAGTCAGCTTGCTGGCTAACGCCCTAGTGGCTGACGGCACTGCGTCCTCGATCCCGTGCGGCAAGCTCACGGCGGGCGAGTCTGGCGGCTTCGCTGACTGTCGCTTGTTTGTCTAATGGAGGGCCAGTTCGGGCGGCTTGCGGCGCGCCTTCACAGTGTCGGCGCCGCTCGACTGGCTGACTCTGTTGGGCGCTACAGCGAGCAAGGACAGATGCCAGTCGAAGGGCTGGAGCTGATTATCGATCGTAACCTGCAGCGCGCTGGGCCTGATGGGCTGTACCTGAGTGATCAGGTCGGTATCACCTGGGCTGCCAGCGCAATGCTTACCGCTAATCGAGGCGGGCTTTTCGAGATTGGCGTGCAGCGCTTTATGGTTGAAGAACTGATTGTCGATGACGGTTACATGCTCACTGCCGCCTGTATGGTGGCCCCATGAACCCGCTAACAGCAGCACGCCTGGCACTAATCGCCCGGCTCGAGACCATCAGTGCCGGCAGCGGTTACATCACCAGCGCGGGCGCCAACGTGCGTACCGGCTGGCTGAATGAGTTGCTGAAAGAGCAGGGCGTCGGCTTCCCGCTGATCGTCGTGCAACAGGCCAAGCCGTCACAGGCTGCCATTTCTGATGGCCATTCGGTGCTTGTTCCGCTGAGCTTCAGTGTTGTTGGCGCGGTACAGGTCGGCATTGATTATGAGGCTGCCATTGAAGATCTAACCCTCGACCTTATCCGCTGCCTAACACCCTCGCCGGGTGTGTCGGTGGCGTGGCGTTCGACAGACATGCGCGACCTGCGCATTAAGCCACCGGAGTTTTACCCGCCCGGTGACGGCGTTTCAGCCGCCACTGTGCTGTTCCCTGTCGAGTTGTCCGTAGTTATCGCCGGAGCCTAACCCATGACCAGTAAACCCACGGTGCCTGCCAATCCGGCCGCCGAGATCACTGTCGTCCTGCAAAAAACTCACACACACGCCGGCAAAGCTTACGCCGCCGGCGAATCAATCCAAGTAACTGCCGAAACCAAAGCCTGGCTGCAAGCCACCGGTGTAGTCGGCACTCAAGAGGATCAACACCATGGTTGATATTCGCGGCGCGTTTCTGGGGGTGGGTAAGCTCTCGCTCAAAGATCTGCAGAACCCCAAGGGCCACATTTTCATTGGTAATGCCCCCAGCCTGAGCTATGAGGCCAGCGTCGACACCATTGAGGATGCTGACCACACCACGCCTGGCGGCGGCACTGATGCGTCTGTGCAGCGAATCAAGTCGCTGGACATCAAGTACAACGCCCGACACTTCAACATCGCTAACATGACGCGCGCGGTCTATGGCGCCAATACCGATGTTGCCGCCGGCACTGTTACCTCTGAGGTTCATAAGGGCTATAAGGGCGCGCTGATTCGCCTCAGTCGCCCAACGGGTGGTGCAGGTCTGGTGGTGGTTAAAACCACCGGCGGCAGCCCGATTACCTACGTTGAAGGCACCGACTACCTGGTTAGCCCGGCCGGTATCAACATCATGGAAACCGGCGCAGTGGTGGACGCTGCTGATCTGGATATTTCTTACGGCTATCCAAAGCACGCCAACATTCAGGCGCTGGTTAACTCAGGCAAGCGTTACTCGCTGCTGTTCGAAGGTTTGAACGAGGCCCGTAGCGGCAAGCCGGTGATCATCGAAGTATTCAAGGTCAACCACTCGCCCGCCAGCCTGTCGGTGATCGCGGACGCCTTCAATGGTATGGACTTCGCCGCTAAGGCTGAAAAAGACTCAACCCGAATTGGCGCTGGCCTGTCGCAGTACATGGAAATTATCGACGTCGAATAACCGGATCGATAAGCGTAAAGTCCCTCTCATTAATAACGGGAGGGATACTTCGTGGGCTTGATTATCTTCATCGTGGTTATTGTGGTCGCGGTTGTTCTCCTGAAGGGATTCGATAGCGTGGCCGGGCGCGGACCAAAGCAAGTTAAAGATGGGATAAATCAGTCTAGGCTGAGCCTGAAAGAAGTAAACCGGCAGCCCTGCCCAGAGTGTGCGGAGCTAATATTGCCGGCCGCTAAAAAATGCCCTTTCTGTAGGTCGGAAATTAAAAGGCTTTAATTTAAACAGCTAAAGAACACCCCAAACCCGCCTCGGCGGGTTTTTTATTACCTGGAGAAAAACATGCAAACGACCAATACCCGTGAAGTGATGGCGGGCGAGCAGGGGGTCATCTGTCGTGAGCTGACGGTGCTGCAAGTGCGCGCCTGGATTGAGGCGGCAGGGCAAGAAGGTGCCGTTGACGTTGTAGCTGAAATGCTGTTTCCAGCCTGTTCGTTCGACAGCCTCAAGCGCATGACTGATCTAACCGATGAGCAAATCAACACGCTGCGGCCGTCGCAGGTGAACGCCGTAATTGAGGTTTGTCGGGAGTTAAACCCTGATTTTTTTGTGCTACTGGGTCGGCTGAGCACGATGCGCCAGTCATCGCGCTAGCCAACCTGGACGACACACTTAATTCGCTGGTGCGTATTGGCCATGTGAATGCGCCTTTTTACCCTTGGTCGTACTACCTCGCCGCCATCAAGGCTGCCTCAAAAAAGTGAGCCCTAAATGAGCGAAGTAGAGCTGCGACTTACGGCCAACTTGGACGACGCGACCAGAGAGGTTGCAGGCTTTCGCAAGGAATACGCCGAGCTGGTAAAGGCGGTAGAAAAACCGCTGCGTCAGGTAAATGCTTTTCGTGATTTGGAAGGCAGCCTTGAGTCCACTAGTCGGGAACTGCGCGCGACCAAAGATAATGTCAGGGGGCTGGCCTCAGAGCTCGCCAGCGCGGCCATTCCTACCAAGGAAATGCAAGCCGACTACCGCAACGCCACCAATGAGCTGCGGCGGCTAGAGCGGCAGGAGTCTATGCAGGTTGCTCAGTTGCGTAGGCAACAGGCTGAGCTTAAAAAAACGGGGATTGATACCCGCAACCTGGCTACCGAACAGCGTCGCCTGAGTCAGGAATATAACGCCAAGCTAGGCGCGGGGCAGGCTGATGCCGCGCTAACCACGGCGAAAAAGTCTTTAGGTGTTGGGCAGATTGAGCAGTCTCAGGCCGAACTGGTAAAGCTGCGTCAGCAATATCGATTGCTCGGCACTGACGGCAGACTTTCTGCCAAACAGCGCGCCGAGGCAGAGTCTGCCTATCGCAAGCGTGTCTCGGAGTCGCTGGCGGGTTTGCGCGCCTTGAGGGCGGCCACTGCACAGCAAGCAAGCCCGTCCGAGCAAGCCGCTACTGCAGAGCTCGGCCATGCGGTCGCTGCAACAACCAGCATTCGCGCCAAAGCAGCGGCCCTTGCGCTGGCCACTCGCGAACAGCGTTTGGCCAATATTGAGGCCGCCAAAAATAATCTCGGGATTAGTCAGTCGCGGGCGGCCAGCGAGGCAGTTAAGCAACTGGCTCGCGATTATCAGCTGCTGCGTACCAGTGGCAACCTTACTGGCAAAGAGCTGGTGATTGCCCAGCAGCAACTGAAAACTAAGATCAACGAAACTCGCAAATCACTGCACGACCTTGCAGGCGATCAGCAAAATGCGAGCACCGGATCTGGCGGAATTGGCGCAGCGGTGAGCGCCGCCAGTATTGGTTATACCGCTGTATCTGGGCTGGGTGCGTATGTGCAAATCACTGATGCAGCCAAGAAGATGAACGCCCAGCTGCTGCTGGTGACCAGCTCACAAAAAGAGTTCAACACCGCGCAGGCGGACACTTACCGGATAGCGCAAGACACCCGCGCTCCACTTGAAGACGTGGTCACGCTTTATGCTCGGCTAACCCCAGCGCTGCGCGGCCTTGGCTACAGCCAAGGTGATGTTGCAGGCGTTACCGATGCGCTGTCCAAGGCGCTGCGCATCAGTGGCGCTACAACTGCTGAAACATCATCAGCGTTCACCCAGTTTTCGCAGGCACTGGCATCGGGTGTGCTGCGCGGTGAGGAATTTAACAGCGTGGCCGAATCCGCTCCGCGCTTAATGCGGGCGATGGCAGAGGGGCTGGGAGTGCCGGTTGGCGCGCTGCGTGATATGGCCTCTGACGGCAAGCTAACGGCCGATATAATTACTGATCTTGCGCTTAAAGCCTTGCCACAACTTACGGCTGAGGCGGCAAAGCTGCCGGATACGGTAGAGGGGGCATTTACCCGCCTGAAAAACGATGCCAGCAAAGCGTTTGGTAGTGGTGACACGTCTGGTCTGATTAATGCCGTAACTGAGCTAAGCAAACTGCTTAAAGATCCGGTAATTGTTCAAGGTTTAACCGATATTGCAGCTGGGATGGCAACACTTGCTGGCTGGGCAGTTATTGCGGCATCCGAGTTTGGTGCTTTTGCCAAGGAGCTTGGTTATACGGCCGCCGCCGCGTCAGGGCAGGTCGCCGAGCTGGATAAACTCGAGAAGACGCTGGCGGGGGTTAAGGCTGCGCAAAATCACGGCAACGTGGTCGGGCGGCCTACGATCACCTTCTTTATGAGCCCAGAAGATCTAGCGCGCTGGTCCAAGGAGCTCGAAGATCAAATTGCAGCAACAAAAGCGAAAATTTACGGGATAACCGTTGAGCAGCAACATGATCAAGAGACGGCTGCGGCCGCCTCGCTAGACTTAGAAAACAAAGCTAATCAAGAGCATGCGGCTCTTCAGAATGAACGCCTTGCAGCAATGAACGAGCACACAAAACGGCTTGCTAGCGCTCAAGAAAAGCAGTTGTCAGACGCAAAGGCTGCAATCAGCGCTCAGCAATCACTGCAGAAAAGCGCGCAAGCAAAGCTTAAAAACCTTCAAAAAGAAGCGGCCGCGACCAATGCCAAGTATTTAGAGGCTAGAGCTAGGCTTGGCGGCAATGGAGCCTCAGCCGAGCCAACCTACGCGAATGCTCAGGCGCTCAAAGTTGGCGCCAGGGATGCTTTGCAGCGCGGCGATGTTGCCGGTGCAAAGCGCCAAGCTGATGCAGCGCTAAAGGTTCTTGAAGCGCTTCAAGCCGCCGGCGGCAATACTTATGGGCTGCAAGGTTTTTCGGATGAGCTGCTAAAAATTGAACAGGCTGCTGACGGCATTAAGCAAAGTGCCGCTAGTGATGAATTGGCCTCTATTTCGGCGAAGCTAGCCAGCCTGAAAGAGGATGCCAAGGCATTAAAAGACATTAAGGTCACGCCGACGATGGATTATGCGGCGCAAGCTTTTCTGGTTAGCGCAATGCAGAAGCTTGCGGCGGATCTTGGCCAGACCCTGACCGTAAAAGCCACTGTGATCCCGGTGTTCCCTGCTGGCGTAACGGCATCTACCGCCGCTTCGCCCGCCGACTTGCCTGCACTCGCCAGCGGCGGACCGCTTCGCGGGCCAGGTACCGGGACCAGCGACAGCATTCTGATGTGGGGTTCAAACGGCGAGTTCATGCAGCCGGAGGCGGCGGTGCGCTATTACGGTGCTGAGTTCATGGAGGATATCCGCCGCATGCGCCTGCCGAAGTTCGCCACCGGCGGCTCTATTGGTGGCGGGGCAATGCCGCGTGTTCCGTCGATGAGTCCAGGGCTTGCTGCAGCACTTGGCCCGTCACAGGGCCGCGACCTCGGCCGGGTCTCGCTCAATATCGCCGGCGAGACCCACAGCCTGCTGGCCGACTCCGACAGCTTCGCCCGCATCCTGCAGCTCGAGCGCCTCAAGCGCGGCCGCTCGTAAAACGCTAAACGCACCCACTACATACCCGAGGATCAGCCATGCAGCCGGCACGCTTAGACCTGCGCATCGTGCAGGGCGCGACCCTGCGCGACACGCTGCGCATCATGCAGCCCCGTTTTGAGTACCGCACCATCACGGCCATCGCCGCCGTGGCCCCGGTACGGCTGACCGTCGTCCACGACTTGCCGGGCAATTGGCTGGTCTGGATTCAGGGCGTGCAGCAAATGCAGGAGCTTAACCGTGCGCCGCGCCGTGAGCTGCCGCACCGGGCCGAGGTGATTGACGCCAACACCCTGGAAATCAACGCCCTGTCTGCCGTGGGCCGGCTGCCAACTGGCGGGCAGTTGATCTATCAGCCGCCGGTTGACCTTGCCGGCGCAACGGCGCGGATGCAGATCCGCGACAAGCCGGGCGGCGCATTGCTGCTGGAGCTAAACACCACGGCCGGCGGCTTGGCAATCACTGGAGCCGGCACCATCGAGCGCACCCTGGGCGCTGCAGCTACATCAGCTATTACCTGGCGCGAGGCGGTTTATGACCTTGAGGTGACCTATCCCGACGGCACTGTGCACCGCTACTTCGAGGGTGCGGTGAGCGTCAGTCCCGAGGTGACCCAATGACTGAAGCCGCCGAACCTTGGGCGGTCGCTGTTGAGGGTGATTGCTCGGTATTGGTTATCGAGCACCTGCAGGAATACGCCGTCACCGTCGACGCAGCGCCGGACGTGGTGGTGGTTGCCGCTGGCGATCAAGGCCCGCCGGGCCGCGATGGCATTCCAGGCCCTGCCGGCGGCAGCGCTTTGCAGCGCACCGCTGGCGAAACGGTCAGCGCCTTGCGGGTGCAGTACGAGCAGGGCGGCAAGGTCTACGCGCTCGACTACCGCGACCCCGAACACATTGAGCTGCTGCTGGGCATCAGCCTGACCGCCGCCGACACCGACCAGCCGCTTAACGTGCAGCGCTCTGGCGTTATCGAGGATAGCGGGTGGAACTGGACGCTCGGCCGAGTGTGGCTCGGTACCGGCGGCGCATTAACGCAAACACCGCCAACTGATGGCTTCGACGTGCTGATCGGCGCCGCCGTCTCGGCCACCCGCATCACCCTGAACATTCAAGACCCACTTTATCTGGAGTAAACACCATGGCCCAAGGCTTCCTCGCTCGCGTCGCGGGCAAAACCAAGCAGCTGTTAGCCGTAATTGTTTCGGTCGGCGTCGGAGATGCCGGCAAGATTGTAGGGCTTGGCTCGGACGGGCGTCTTGACGCATCAGTTATGCCGGTTGGCATCGGAGCCCAGACCACCCAGGCCGTAGCCAGTGAAGCGCTTGGCGCTGGCAAGTATGTGCAGTACCACAACAACGCGGGTGTTTTCAGCGCGCGCCTGGCCGACAACTCCAATGGCCGCCAAGCCGATGGCTTTGTGCTCGCGGCCGTGGCCTCCGCCGCGACTGCAACCGTCTACCCGCTGGATGGCACAAATGCGCAGCAGGCCGGCCTGACTATTGGCTCTCGCTACTGGCTGGGCACCGCCGGCGGCGTTACGGATACCCCGCTTGATGAGACGAATGTCGCCAACGCCAACAAGATCAGCCAGTACCTCGGGATCGCCAAGTCAGTCACCGAACTGGTGACTGACGACGACGGCTATGTGGTGCTCTGATGGCGGTGCGCAGGCCGATTGTCTCGGCTAGCGGGCGCCGTCGGCAGCTGCCGGCGGGTGACTCGCTGCTTGGCGTTCCTTTGGCAGTTCAGGCCTATCAAGCATCCGGTGCTTTATTGCGGCTACCGCTTAGCGCCAGCAATACCCTGCCCGTAACCACGGCTGCAGGTGGCGCGCTAAACGTGACGGTGATGACAAATGGCTGACAGACTCCCGCTGAAACTCGCCGACCTGGGGGGCGGTGTAGGGGCGCTAAAAGAGTTCGAGGCCGGAGATACTATTCCGCAAGCTCAGGTGCTTGGGGCTTACAACCTCGGTGTAGGTAGCTTTGCCAAGAACGCCCTCATAAATGGTGACTTCAAGGTCTGGCAACGAGGCACCTCAGTGTCTGCCCCGCCTAACTCCTCAAGTTACGGGGCTGATAGGTGGTTTGTATTCGCTACAGGCGCCACACACACTATCGTGAAAAGCGTGCAGGGTACGCAAGCCTCCCTTGCAGTTACTGGGGCTGCTGGTAGCGCTTCCGTTGCAATACTACAGCGGATAGAGGGTTTAAATACCCAAAGCCTGGCGGGTAAGATTTGCACCCTAAGCGTAGATTTACTAGCCGCAGACGCCCGCACATTTTCACTCACCGCATACTCCAATGCCGGGGCGAATGATTTTAATACAGAGACTTTGATAGCCACCATAAATGTGACTGTCGCACCGAATGTCGCCAAACGAGGGGTTATAACTTTCGCCGCACCTTCCAATGCTGGTAACGGGATGACTGTATCTATCAGCCAAGGCGGGCTACCCGCTGGGGTGAGCATGAGCATTGCAAATGCACAGCTTGAAGTTGGGGCGGTAGCAACTCCCCTTGAATACCGTTCCTATAGTCAGGAGCTAGCGTTATGCCAGCGGTATTACTTCGTGGCTAAGGATAATTTTGCCTTATGTGGCAATACTTTAGGGAGCACTTGTGATTTCCCTTTCCCGGTAGAGATGCGAGCTACCCCAACAGTAACGCATGGATACTTAGATTCTAATTTCGTAGCAGTATCCTCTCCCGCCGCTAACCAATGGGCAGCGCAACTAGCAGGAGCATCGGTCGTATCAAAAGTCTCTGGGACTATTGCTGTTGGTTTTGTTGTAAGCAGCAGGAAGAATGCTGTCTTATACATCACAGGCGCAGTCTGGAATCAGGCACCGAACTGGCTACTAACGAATTATGACCTGGCTTTGGCCCCTAGATTCTCGGCGGAGCTTTAACATGTACAAGATAACTAATGGCAACACGATCCTACGTCTGGCAGACAATGCGTATATCCCGCCGGATATAGCTAATTCCGACTATGGGCAATATTTAGTTTGGCTCAGTAATGGCAACACCCCGGCCCCCGTGGATACCCCATCAGCAGAAACCCTAGCTAGCATAGAAAGGCAATGGCGAGATACGGAGTTAGATAAAGCAGACATTCAGTTAAATAAGCTCCAAGACGGCGGCGGAACGGGAGCAGAAACTGAATGGCGGCGATACCGTGTCGAGCTGCGCAACTGGCCGGCGGCGCAAGGGTTTCCTGACGCAGCGAAACGCCCGTGCAGGCCTCAATAAGACCACCGCGCAGCCCGAACACCCATGCCCGCCACTTAGCGGGCTTTTTATTGCCCGGAGTATTTATGGTCAACGTAACTTTGGGCGGCCTGCCTATCGTCCTGCACGCCGGTGCGCCAGACCAATCGGACGCGCCGTTGCTGGGCGAGGCGGTGGTGCGCATGGGTGAGGGTGCCGCCATCAAAATGACCCACTGGAGCAAGGCCGCCGGCAGTATCAGCTTGGCCGGCTGGATGCCGCCCGGCCTCGACGGCTTGGACTATAGCCAGCCGCTTGTGCTGTGCCTCACCGCGCAAGAATGCATGGCCGCCGCCGGCTTGGTGTTCGCCCTGACCAGCGTTCCGCGCCCGGACGTTGCGCCTTGGGCTCAGGCCTTGATCGGGAGCGATTGGGTGCGCGCGGCCTGTGCCTATGACGCCGGCGCTGCCACCGTCACCGCAGTACCAGGGGCCACGCTGTACATGGTGCAGTGGATGCCGACCTATTCAGTTTTTGCCAGCAAGCCGGCGAAAAGCACAAGCACCTCTACGGGTAGCTTCGGTACAGAAATCGTTTGGGAGGAGGTCTGATGCTGCTCAGTGGATCACCCCTTAACAGCACGCCGCTAAGCGGTCTAAATACAGCGCCACCTTTTGTGCTTACGACCATCGCCGCCGGCCTGGCATTCCGCTGGCGCTTGCGCGTACTGGTTAATGGCGCTGACGTTTCGGCGCGGCTTACCGGCAGTGTGTCGGTTGATCGTGAGCGCGGAGCAGCTGGCGTTGCAAGCCTTGTGCTGCAACTGGCAGCCGGCCCGGTCGTGCCGGCTGACTGGGTGGGCCGCACTGTTGTCATTTACTACGTCAGCACTGCCGCAGGCGTCACGACCGAAGCGCTGCGCTATACCGGCCGCGTTGTTAAAACCGAGTGGAATGCACTGCTGCGCCAGTTAGCGTGTCAGTGTGGCGACCAACTGCAGCAGCGCGGCGAGGCGCTAACGGTTGAACAAATCGACGCGCTAACCGCTGGCAGCTTTTGGTCAGCTGACGTGTTCGATCCTGTGGCTGGGCGTAGCCGCTGGGATTATGCGCTTGAGCGCATGAGCACTATTGCGGCCAGTCTCGACTCTGCCGCCGATGGCACATTACAGGTAAGCAGTTGGTATGCCGCCGCCCCCAGCTTTGAGTTTGGGCCCAATACAACCATCTACGACTCGATCAGCGTGGGCTATGCCGACCTCACCAGTCTCACCAATAAGGTCGAGATTGAGGCGGACTACCGTTTCTCGCGCTTGCGCCAGCAGAACGTGCACTACAGCTGGAAGCACCCGGAGGCAGGTAGCTTTGACGGCCTTGCGGCTTTTTGCGTATGGCGCCACAACTCAGCTGAAACGCCTGATGTCGCGATGGTGGTGTCTGCTACCGAAGGTGCGGGCCTGACCATGCTCGACGGGGCGGGCTACAACCGCCTACCGCCGTCTGGGGCGTATTGCGACCCACCGGCTGGGTGGATTAATAACTACCCCGATCTGCTGCTGGAGGCGGTATGGAATGGCGGCCGCCGCTGGGCGCAATCGGTAACAGAGCAATACCGTTTCACGGTGATCGCTGAGGCAAGTGTTGCGCTGGCTGGCGAAGTTATCAGCCGTGACCGGGTGGCGCTGGAAGTTGAGACTGATAGTGCCGATCAGTGGGCATCCGACCCATTCACTGCAGGTGAAAACAGTATTGAGGATGTGCGCGACGAGCCGCGCCGAGTTACCGCGCTTGAGTGCGTACTCAACCAGGCGGCGACCACCATCATCGCCGCGCATACGGCCACGCAGATCAGTTGGGATACGCCGACCAGCATGGTCATGGGCATCGACCTGACCCACACGCTAAGGCTCGATGACCAGGGAGTGAAGGCGCAGGCCAAGTGCTCGCGCATTGCTGACAGCTTTGATCTGCTTGGCGGCACGGCGATCACCACGCTGAGCATCGCGGTCATGCGCGGCGGTGGTGCGGTCAGTGACTCGCTCACGCCGCCGGCATTTATGGCGCCGCCGCCACCCGGCGAAGTTGTAGCTGTGGCCTTGGCAAGCCAGCTTGGCAGCCGGAACGAGTCGCCCATTTACGATGACCTGCTCGATGGGTTTGCCGGCAACTACGACGACAACGATCTGGATATTAATGCTGGTCTAGTCGCATTCCCTCGGCGTTTTATTCTGTCGGCCCCGGAAGTGCCGGCCGACTTGCGCGATGAGTTCCCGGTTGAAATTGCCGCCACCTATCGCGTAATCATTCCTAACGACCTGCTGGAGTTATGAGCCATGACCGACAGACTAGGCGATGCTCGCCGCCGTATCGGTACAACTAATGAGGCTGCGCGCCGTGGTTTTGATAACGGCGCCGCTCGCCGCGCCATTGGCGCACGCATTGAGGCCGAGCGGCGCGGCGCCTCGGTGCAAGATGACATCAACAGCTTGGTCCGCCCAGCGCGACAAAGGCCAGCGCTGCGAACGATTGCGGCTCGCGGCTCGTTACCCGTTCAGCGGGGGCGGGCGGACTATAAGCCGCCGGCTACTAACTCGGGCGGTTCAGGGATTGCCAGCCCGTTGATCGAGACGAGTTATGCGGCGCGCACTTACTGGCCATCACTCACCGTGACCAGTACCGACGGATTGCGCAGCTTCGTGATAAAGCCAATTAAAGAGATCACGCAGACCGATGCCAACGCGGCCGAGGTTAAGCAGCAGTTTGCCCAGCCAGTGGTGGCTCCGTGATAAAAGAATTACAGCACCCGTTAGATGAGGTGCGCCGCTTTGGCTTTACCGCGCATGGCTTGGTAATGACAAATGAAGGAGTGCGTTATGTGAACGGCCAGCCCTTTGCGCTAGGTACAGAGTTGGCCAATTCTTTCAGCGATGGCAGCGCAAATTTACCGCCCGAAGATTTTGGCAACACTCATTTGTTGCGCGTGCCGGGGGTTGCGCCGCTGGGCATGACTGCCCTGGAGCTGGCTGCCGAGGCGGCGCTCGGGCGCGTATGGCAAGATTACGCGCTGCTGTCTGGCATTACGCCGGGGCTGTTCGGTGATGCGCTCGGCGGTGGTTGGGTGTGCATTGATGAGGCTGGCGGCCGCTGGCTGATTCAACCGACCGGGGCGGTTAGCCCTCGCTATGGCCGGGTTTTTGCTGGGTCGGCGTTGGTGCTTGATTTTACCGTAAAGCCTTACGGTTATATGGGGGTCGCTCCGGCTGCCCCCGTGGTGTTGTCGGCCTTGCTGGCAGATATAGGGCAAGCCGACCCGCCCGGCATTACTGCGCCTAATGGCACCGCGCTAGATATGCGCATAACCAGCATTTCGAGCACTGGGCGCAAAGTACTGATTGCGCTCTATCCGGCTGTTGGGCCAGACAGTAAAGACCCGCGCGACATGCCTTATGGCTGGCTGATGCTGGCCGTAACAGGCGCTGGTCCAAGCCTTGCCGTGGCGTTGACGGTGTACCGTAGCCGCGCCGATGCGCTGGGGGCTCGGGTGTACAGTGAGACGCCTGGCGGTATTCCAGTGGCCAAGTTAATCCCGACGCTGGTTGCCACTGAGCACTCTGTGGTACGCGACGGCAATGGCAATGTGATCTCAGGGCAGGGCGTGTGGGAGTGGGCGGGGTTTACTAAGCACCGCAGTGGCGACCCTTACAAGCAGTCGCCAACGACCTATAGTTTCCGTGAAGGGTCTACTGTCCGCACTACCGAGATAATCACCAAACGCTTGCTGTGCTTGGCCTTTGACGCCCTCGATGTGATTGTGGAGGTGAGCGCCGATTACAGCGCCGACCGACAAACCACCCACGCCGACCCTGCAATAGTTGCCAGGGGCAGCGTGACTGCCTCGGCTGCTGGCCCTAGCGCGGGTTATAGCGTAAATGGCATTGTCGGTAGCCTAGGTGGTGGCCTGACGCTTGATGTGACACTGGCCGCAAGCTGGACAGCGACGGCCAGCATTACCCTAAAGCGCGGCGGCGTGGCGTTTGACAGTTTTAGTTATGACGGCGCGGGCTCGGCCTCGCATGTCGATACCTACACGCTGGGTGTGGGCGGCATGAGCGTTACCTATGAAGACTTATTAAGCCGGGGTGCAATCTATAACTTTGAAACCGGCGCGGTAACTTGGCTGATGGCTGTTAGTGGTTATCGCTGGGAAGTGCTGACCCTTGGCTACATTCCCGATGAGGCCTGGGTGCGTAGCGCCACGGTTAAGCATGGCGCGGCAGTGATTGATACGCTGGGCGGGGTTGGTGAGCGCCGGCCGAGTTATAGCTGGGATATGCAGCGCGCGCGGTTGTCGGTGGTGTGGGCGTCCGATTTGCCCTATGTGCGCCATGAGTACGCCCCGCAGCGCTTGTGTAACCACATAACTGCCGGCCGCTATGAGCAGTTTTTAAGCGCCCCGGCGCTGGTGGCAAGCAGCACAAAAACGCTTTTTTTGGCCACCACTGCGGGAATCTGGACTAACCCCGGCCCCGGCGATACCCCGCTAGACCGTCGCCATCTAACCGGCAGTTATCAGCCCGCCACACATCAAGTGCATGCGACCTTTGACTGGACGCCCGCCACGCGCACCAATGCGCTTTGGATATAGGAGCACGCTATGCCGCAAAAATTTATCAATAATTTTGATGTTGTCACCTCCTTTGCTATCGGTACTGGGCTGGAGCTTGTTATCGGTGATTTATTATCAGGCCCGCCCTTGGCGCGCCTCACAGCGCTGCTGTCTGGCGCGGGTGACTGGGTGGAGCTTGCGCTTATAAGTGAGGCGGGCGCGGTAGAAAACATCCGTTTTGAGTTTGCGGGCGATCCGCAACGCGACTATGCCGGTAACGGCTCGGGCGCATTGGCGTGGCCAGCGGGGTCGCGCCTGATAGCGCCGTATTCTGCCGCCACTGCTGCCGCCGCCAAGGCCGCTAATCGCCCAATCACGGCCGTTGCTGGCGATACGCTAGTGCTGTCGCCGGTGGGGGCGTGGCTGTGGAACCCTTCTTTTTTGGTGCCGATAACAATTGATACCAGCCAGCTTGAAGCTGAGCTTGGCGGTGAGTGGGTATTGCCGTTTGCGGAGGTGCTGCTGCCGTCGTCTGACAACTCTGCGCCGCTGGTGGTCAAGCTTACGACAGCTCCCGCCTTTGTTAAGCTTCCTGCGGGTGGGTCTGGGGTTTACGATTCCGAGATTGGAAGTTATGAGATTACCTTGCCCCCCGGTAGTTTTTACCGCTTTCGGTTTGGGGGTGTAGCCAGCACCCGCACGCTAGATGTTAGCGACCACAGCGAGTACACCGCAGTCGCCTAACCTAGCCAGCCCGTCCATAGCCCGCCTAGCGCGGGTTTTTTATTGCCTGGAGAAAACTATGGACCTGCAA